>JACDCP010000030.1 GCA_013817465.1 Gammaproteobacteria bacterium
GGTCGTGAGTACATGAAAGCCCGCCTCCATCCCGGCGGACGGTCCGGGTGACCGGCCGATTCCGCGTTAGTGTTGTAGTAGGGTATAACAGTAAAGAGGGGCCGCGCAAGGGGTGGTCCGCAGGCTTATCGTGCCAGGCATGGCGGCGATTGTCGGAAACGTTTTGCGCGGTTTCCCGGCCTGCGACGGAGAGCGCCGGTTTCCGACCGCGGTGTTGTCAGGTCGCGGCGGCGGCGCCGGACGCGACCGCGGGCGGCCCGTACAGATTCAGCATGTCCGCCACGATTTCGGCTGCCTCATCGAGAGCGACATCGACGGGTTCGGCTTCGTCGAGCTCTTTCTGGGAGGTGAACGGCTCGAGGCCATGAGCCGCCCGGCGGGCATTTTCGCGTGCCAGGCGTTCCTTCTCCGTCCGCTCACGCTCGTCCTTGCGCACTTCTAAATTCAGGGAGACCGATTCCTGCTCGCGGAGATCTTCGAAGGCCGAGATGCCGTCGAGCAGATAGTTGTGGTCCGGATCGTTGGCGGCGCGCCGCTGATAACTCTCGGTCAGGGCAGATACGGCCGCGTTGAGCGGGGTATGGGCGGTGAAGTCGATCGGGTCGATGCGGTCCCAGGGCAGCGCCGTTTCGCGCGTGCTTTCGCCCACGGTTTCGCTGTCGATGACCGACGGCAGCGAAATGTCCGGCTGCACGCCGCGATGCTGGGTGCTGCCGCCGGTGACCCGGTAATACTTGCCGATGGTCAACGTGAGCTGTCCCAGGCCGCGGTCGCCCTCGCGGGCGCGCGTGTAATTATCCAGCGTGTAAAGATTCTGCACCGAGCCTTTGCCGAAGGTCTGCTGGCCGACGACGACGCCGCGCCTGTAGTCCTGCATGGCGGCCGCGAAGATCTCGGAAGCCGACGCGCTGTAGCGATCGACCAGCACCGCGAGGGGCCCGTCGTACGTTACCTCGGGCTCCGGATCGCGCAACACTTCGGTCGCGCCACGGTAATCTCGAAGCTGCACGAGAGGGCCATCCTCAATGAACAGGCCGCTCAGCTCGATCGCCTCGGAAAGGTGACCGCCGCCATTGCCGCGCAGATCGACGATGAGGCCGTCGATGCCTTCGGCCTCGAGCTCGGCGATCAGCCGGCGCACGTCGTTCGTGGTGCTCGTATAATTCTTCTTGTGCGCTGCGCGGGCGGCGTAGTCCTGATAGAAGCTCGGTACCGTGATGACGCCGACTCGCCACTGGCTGCCGGGCCGCTCGACGTCGATCACGTCGCGCTGCGCCGCCTGCTCCTCGAGCTTGACCTTGTCGCGCACCAGATCCACATGATGCTCCGCTGAGCCGGGGGCGGCGCCGGAGGGCAGGATCTGCAGGCGGACGACCGAGCCGCCCGGCCCGCGGATCAGCTCGACCACGTCGTCGAGCCGCCAGCCCACCACGTCCACCATCTCGCCGCTGCGGCCCTGACCGACGGCGGTGATCCGGTCTTTCGGCTTGAGCTCTCCGGAAATTGAAGCCGGCCCGCCCGCGATGACGTTCAGCACCGACACGAACTCATCGGCCATTTCGAGCGAGGCGCCGATACCCTCGTAGGACAGGCTCATGCTGATGCGATATTCCTCGGCGCTGCGCGGTGCGAGGTAGGTTGAATGCGGGTCGAGCGTGTGCGCGTAGGCGTTCATGAACGTCTCGAACACGTCGTCGCTATTAACCTGCCCAACGCGTCTCACGTTTTGCTGATAACGTTTGCCGAGGGTTTCCTGTGCCTCTTCCCAGGTTTTGTCCGCGAGCAGCAGGCTCAGCCCGTCGTTCTTGACGCGCTTGCGCCAGATTTCGTTCAGCTCGGCTTCGTCCGCCGCCCAAGGGGATTCGGCGCGATCGAAGAAAAAACTTTCGTGGACGGTGAAGTCGGGTTTTTCTGCGAGGAGCTGCTGCGCGTATTGCGTGCGTTGCAGGAGGCGCGCACGATAAAGATTGAAAATCTCGAAAACCGGCTCGAGCTGTCCGCGCTTCACGCTTTCGTCGAGGCTCTGGCGATAGCGCCGCATTTTCTCGACGTCGGAGCCCAGGAGATAAACCTTGTTGGGATCGAGCGCTTCCAGATACTGATCGAAAATCTGCGACGAGAGTGAGTCGTCGATGTTCGCGTGACGGTAGTGCGCCTCTTCGATGAAGCGCGTCACCATCTGGCTGACTTTCCGATGACGGGCATCGGGAGCCAGCGGAGCGCTGGCCGCCGGCTCGGCCGGCGCCATCTGGAAGGCCGCCAGCAGAAACAGGCAGGTCAGGGCGTTGCTAAGAATACGCTTCATAATGCTCGTCCTTCGCGCTGGTGGGGTGTTGAAAAAGAGTTTTTCGACAACCTGTTAGTCTCCTGCGAGGGCAGTTGAATCAGCCATGCGTGCAGATACACATCTCAGCCATCTCCTAGGCTAGTGGCCTCAGGATGCGCAATCAAGGTCAAAGTTCTCAATTTCCGGGCGCCGCGGCCCCGGAGTCCGGCGCGTGACCCCGCTCGCTTTCATTACCGGCATTCTGCTCGGCTCGGCGGCGTCGATCGCGCTCGGCCTCCTCGTGGTGACTTTTATATTCCTCGTGCTCGCTGGCGATCATCCACGGCTGACGGCCGAGCTCGGACCGCTGACGGCGAGCATGGCGCTCTTCGTGACTTTGACCGTGGTCTGTGGCCTCAGTTTCATCGGCATCATGCAGCGGCGGCGCTGGCGCTGGTATGCGCAGGGTGCCATGTGGGCGGGCCTGCTGTTCGTCGGGTATTACTACTGGCCGTAATGGCGAGCAACCTGGCGGACGAAGAGCCTTCGCCCGCAGGAATCGCAGGCAACCGCGCACCGGGCCGGCTCGTCGTCACGTGCATATTCGGCGCGGTTGGCCATAACAAATGGCGACATAATGCGGGGTGGACTTGCGATATCCGTCCTTGACTTCCGATCGCAGGTTGCTACAGTTCGAGCGTGCTAAAAGGCAAACCCACCGAAAGGTGGGGGCGCAAAGCTTCCGGTCTACGGGATCGTCCTAGGACAGCGGGGTTGCCATCATGTCAGTCGAGCGCTCATACGCCCGTTCCGGGCGCAGCTATCCGCTTCAAGAACAGATCGAGCACGGGCCTTCATGGACCGATCACGAGCTCTGGCAGCGCCCGGGCGAGCCCACGCCTGTGAAAACTGCTGTGACGGTTGCCTGCGAGGTGGCTGTGATCGAGAGCGCTCCGACGATTGCAAAGGCGGCGACACGCGCTATCGCAGCGCACGAGCCCGCCGCGCCTCGCTTGCGCCGCAGACGCGGCCGGTCGCTGTTCAGCACCTTCGATACGGCTCGCCGCCGCTGCAAGGGCGGGAGCGTAGTCCGGGTCGGCGGATTCTGATACGAAGTCGAGAAGTCGCCGGCGGTGAGCGTACGAGCTGAATCTGCATAGCTCGTGGCATCGGCGGAAGCCGGTGCCAGGATTCCTGGTCATGCTGGATTCCGCCCGGCTAGCGCCGGGGTGACGGCGCCGGAACGACGAACGTAACCGATCAGAGATTCCTTAAAGCAGCGAGAAAGGCGAGCGCCGGCCCGACCCGTGCGCGTGCGAGCGCTCCCGGCGCCGACGCCGGCGCATGCGCGAGTGCAGCTCGGAGCGCCGCTGCGTCAACCATTCCTCGCGCGTGACCGTATCGTCCTTGCCGTGCTGTTTGCGCCGATTCTCCTCGACGGAGCGATAGGTGCAGAAGTCCGCGTAGGCCTCGATCTCGTGCTTCAACTCGCGGACCACCAGCTCGATCATGATGGCGTCATCGAGAAAGCCCAAACCAGGGATGTGATCCGGGATCAGGTCCTCGGGCTCGCTGAAATAAGCCAGGGCATTCAGGACGCGCGTTTTTTCCGAATCGGGCAGCTTCCATTCCTCGTCGGTCACCATGCCGATCATCGTCTCGAGTTTGGCGAGCCGTTCGAGGATGAACTGCGGCACTTTGACCGAGCGGATCTCCTTCAGCAGATCATGGGCCGCACGCACAATGGTCGCCTGATCGAGATCCTTGATGGCGTTGCGCGCTTCCCGCATGATGAGTTGGAAGTGCTTGAGGTCATCGTCCCCCAGGTCGAATGTGACTCTCAGCGTCATCGAAAGCCTCCTTATTGTTGACGGCGGTGAGCGTACGCCGGGCATCCGGCGCCGTCAAAATTTATCCTTCGCAGAGGGGCGTTCGCGAGTCCCGGGCGAGCCGTTTCGAGCCACGGTCACCGGCTAGAAATGGTTTCATGTCTCACCAATAATGAATTTTATTATCAACATGATAAATGATTTATCTAATCCGAACTATCATGTACCCGTCTCTCCGGAGGGGATGCGCGCAAGGGCGAATTGAACTAAACTCCCCCTTGCCGCATCGGAACAGGCAGACACGGCCCCGCCGGCGGGAAGCCGCCGATTTCGAGTGGAGAAGCTGCCATGCCGTTGCGACGATTTTCGATCATTCTGGCAGGCTGCGTTGCGCTTGCCGGATGCGCATCGTCACCGGAGAAAGCGGCAGAGGCGTCCGCGGCGCAGCAATGCAATGCGGAGTCGATGGCCGCAGTGGAACGTGCCGCGCTGAGGCGCAATGTGGACGTGATCTGGGTCCATCCGCCGCGCTCGGGCAGATGCATGAGGATGACGCTGCAGCTTTGATGCAGGCATCGGGCCGCAACGCGCCGGAGTCACCGCCCGAGAAGAGTTTTGACGATTTCCGGCTCCGGAGTCCGTGTTTTAGTAGTCCACAGGCTCCGTGTTCGGGGAACGGCTTGGGAATGAAGATTCCTGAGCCGTTTTTATTTGAGCTTCCGGCGCGCCGCGGCGGCCGTTTGGCGTGGTGTGACGTGTATGCTTGAACGACACCGCAAGCAGGCCCCCGCATCGTGAAGCGTCGCCGGCAAACCCGGCAATGTCTTGCGGGGCCGGATCGCCATCCGGGCAGGCTCATGGCGGCCTGCAGGAGCCTATCGTTCCAGAGCCACCCGTCGACAGCGCCCGGGAGCTTCATGATGTTCGATCGTCTTTCAATTTCAGGAATCTGCGTGGCCGCGTTGCTGGCGGCATGCGCACCGGATGACACTTCGGATGTACCGGCCGGGGCCGCAACATCCGAAGAAGCGTCCCGGCCAGACATTTCTGTGGAGGATTTCGCCAGTCATGTGCGCATCCTCGCCTCGGACGAATTCGAGGGGCGGGAGCCCGCTTCTCCGGGCGGGGAGAAGACGGTCGAGTACATTCGCGACGAGCTCGTGGCTTACGGTTTGAAGCCGGCTGCTGACGGCGGCTACTTTCAGGAAGTGCCGCTCATCAGAATCACGGCCGGGACCGACGCGCAGCTCGAGATCGAGGGCGAGGATGCCCGGTTCGAGCTCGCCTACGGCGAAGACATGGTGGTATGGACCAAGCGCGTGACCGAACAGGCCGGCATCGAGGACAGTGAGCTCGTTTTCGTCGGCTACGGCATTGTGGCTCCGGAATACGCCTGGAACGACTATGAAGGCATCGACGTGCGGGGCAAAACGGCCGTCATACTGGTCAACGATCCGGGATTCGCTACCGGCAATCCGGAGCTCTTCACGGGCAATTCCATGACTTATTACGGGCGTTGGACCTACAAATTCGATGAGGCGGCTCGACAGGGAGCGGCCGGCGCGCTGATCGTGCACGAGACGGATGCCGCGGGATATCCCTGGGACGTGGTTACCGGTAGCTGGACCGGCCCGCAGTTCGATCTCGTCGCCGACGACGACAATCGCTCGCGCGTGGCGATCGAGGGATGGATCACCGGGAATGCCGCAGCGCAGTTGTTCGAGACCGCCGGTGACGACTATATGGCGGCGAAGAAGTCGGCCGCGGAGCGCAACTTCGAGCCCCGGGCACTCGGCCTCACGGCGACGGTCGCTGTCGAGAACAGCATCCAGCGGTCGACATCACGCAATGTGGCCGCAGTGCGGCCCGGCAGCGAGCGTCCCGGAGAGACCATCATCTACATGGCGCACTGGGATCACCTCGGTCGCGACGAAACGCGCGAGGGCGATCAGATTTTCAACGGCGCGCTGGACAATGCCACCGGCGTCGCCGCCATTCTCGAGCTGGCCGAGGCTTACGCCGCCTTGCCGGAGCCGCCCGAACGCTCGATCCTGTTCCTTGCCGTGACGGCCGAAGAGTCGGGTCTGCTCGGCTCGGCGTGGTACGCGAAGCACCCGTTGTTTCCGCTCGACGAAACAGTGGCCGCGATCAACATCGATCGCATGTCGGCCTTCGGCCGCACCGAAGACGTGACCGTAATCGGCTACGGCAGCTCGGAGCTGGAGGCGTATCTCGAACGCGCGGCTGCGGCGCAGGGCCGCAGGCTGGAACCGGAGCCGACTCCGGAGAAGGGCTATTTCTATCGCTCCGATCACTTCAATCTCGCCAAGCAGGGCGTGCCGGTGCTGTATGCGAAAGGCGGCATCGATCACGTAGAGCGGGGCGGCGATTGGGGTCGGCAACAGGAGGCGGATTACGTTGCGGACCGGTATCACAAGCCGGCTGACGAGTACGATCCGGGCTGGGACCTGTCCGGGGCTGTCGAAGACATCGAAATGCTGTTCGCCGTCGGCCGCGAGCTCGCCAATGCGGAAGAATTTCCGAACTGGCACGCGGGCAATGAATTTCGCGCCGCCCGCGATGCGAGCCGCACTGCGCCGTAGCGGCAGGGCAGGGCTGAGCCATGAAAATCGATTGTCCTCGCTGCTCGACGCACGTCGAGGCGCAGGCGTTATTCACGGCCAACGGGCATGACGGGCATTCAGGACAAGTGGAAACCTGGACGGTGCTGAAGTGTCGTCACTGCCGCGGCCTGGTGCTTTATCAGACACTCGAGGGCAGCGGCCACTTTCTGGGCTTCTACCCCGCGCCGCCCGCCGCGTCCTGACGCGCAGACTTCCGGGGACCCTGGCCGGCCCGGCATTACTCGGTCTGTCGCTGCTGGCGCTGCCTGCTGCCGGTGCGGATCGCGTCTTCGAGAACCTGCGCGGCTACACCTGGACGGCGGACGGTCTGCGACGCTTCGAGGCGCTGCGCATATCTTCCGCAGGGCGAGTCGTCGCCACCGGCAACTCGGAGACGATCGGCCGGGGCGACGGGCTCAGGCATATCGATGGCAAAGGGGCGACTCTGCTGCCGGGTCTCATCGATGCGCATGGACATGTCCTCGATCTCGGCCGCACCGCATTGCAGGTCGATCTTTCAGACGCCTCTAGCCTGAAAGAGGCGTTGCGCAAGGTCGAAGCGTTCGCGACCGCGCATGCCGATGCGTCCTGGATCCTCGGCCGCGGCTGGAACCAGGAGCTCTGGCCGTCGCGCACTTTTCCGCTCGCCAGCGATCTCGATGCCGTGATCAACGACCGGCCGGTATTTCTGACCCGCGTCGACGGACATGCCGCCTGGGCCAACACGCATGCGATGCGGCTGGCCGGCGTGGATGCGCAAACGCGCGAGCCGGACGGTGGCGCCATACTGCGGACGGATGAAGGAGAGCCGAGCGGCGTGTTCGTCGATGCAGCGATGACGCTCATCGAGAGTGAGATACCGCAGCCGACCGCCGCGCAGGACGAAGCGGCGCTGCTGCTGGCCATCGAGCAACTGGCGAGTGTCGGGGTGACGAGTGTGCACGATGCCGGCGTGAGCGCAGCGACCGTCGATCTGTACCGCAAGCTTGCCGACGAGGGACGGCTCGAGCTGCGTGTCTACGCCATGCTGTCCGGGGCCGAGGAGAATCTGCGCAGTTTCGAGGCGCCGTTGATCGGTTACGGCAAAGACCGGCTGACGGTGCGCAGCGTGAAACTGTACGCAGACGGCGCTCTGGGCAGCCGCGGCGCGGCCTTGCTCGCCGCTTACAGTGACGTCACGAGCACGCGCGGCCTGCTGTTTCACGACCTGGCCGAGATGCGACGCCTGATCGAAAAGATCAACGCGCGGGGTTTTCAGGCCAGTGTCCACGCGATCGGAGATGCCGCCAACCGGCTGGTCCTCGATGCGTTTTCCTCCGTTCAGGGCGGCCGGCCTTCCGGCTTGCGGAATCGAATCGAGCACGCTCAAGTGGTTGCCCCGGATGACCTGAGCCGTTTCCGCGAGCTGGGCCTCGTCGCTTCGATGCAGTTCACGCACGCGACGAGCGACAAGAACATGGCGGAGGCACGCGTCGGTCCAGATCGTATCGAGGGCGCTTATGCGTGGCGCAGCCTCGTCGATCGGGGCACGCTTCTCGCCGGCGGCTCGGACTTTCCGGTCGAGGATCCGAATCCGTTCTTCGGCTTGCACGCGGCGGTCGCTCGCCAGGACCGCCATGGGCGGCCGCCCGGCGGCTGGTACGCCGGACAAGCGTTGAACGTCGGCGAAGCCTTGCGCGCGTTCACCCTGAACGCGGCGTATGCCGCCCATCAGGAGGATCGCCTCGGCAGCCTGGAGCCCGGCAAGTGGGCGGATTTCATACTGGTGGATCGCGACCCGTTCTCGATACCGGCCAGGGATCTATGGCGCGTCCAGGTCGTCGAGACCTGGCTCGCGGGCGAGCGGATCTACTGGCAGGCTGCTGAAAACGCTGATTTCAGCAGCCTGCCAGGCGATGCACGGAGGCATCGCGATTTTCGAGAACCGTAGGTTTTGAAAATGCTCGCAATTCGAAAATCGCAATTTTCGGATTGCAGGGTTGAAAAAGCCATGGATGGCTTTTTCAACAACCTGCTAACCGGCCTCAGGAGCGCTTGTTGACGCGCGCCCAGGATTCGCTGCGGTCGAACAGGCCGCTATTATAGGGGTCGACACCTTCGTCCGCCTGTAGCGCAAGATCCGGGTTGTCCAGCAGGGATGCGACGCGGGCCGCCTCGGGATTGAGCGTGGCGTGCCGGCCTGTAGCGCCTGCCAGCGGCACGGCGGGATGCGACCCCGTCGGCGACGTCGTTTCGCCGCCGACGATCTGTTTTTTCTTTTTCAGAAAACCGAACAGATTCATCATGGCAGTGATCTCAGCTACCCCTGGTGGGACCGAATATAAAGAGCGCGCCGTGGGCCTGCGCAGTCAATTTCACATAAGCGGACCGATAAACGGGCAAATCAGCGAGCGGTTGCGGAAACTGTGACAGGAGTCACGTTGCCGGCGGCTCATTCAGCGAGTGCGCAGCGACCAGAGCGTGAGGCGCGTGGATTGCAGGACGAGATAGGGAGACGCGGCGAAAAACCAGGCCGCCGGCTTGCCGCGTGCGGCCTCACTGAAGACCGAGCCATATACGCTGCCGGGACCGCCGGCCTGCGGTCCGAGCAGCAACCAGCCCAACAGCCATGCCACGGCGGGCAGAACGAGAAAGCCGGCAGCGATCAGCCCGACAAGCAGCGCGAACTCGCGCGACCGGCGATCCTGCAGCCTGGCAGCCGCACGAGTCCCCCCTGCGGTCCGCGCTTTGCTCCGGCCCGCAACGATGTCGTCACCTCAACCGAATCATCCCCGGCCTTACGTACCGGGTGGCTCGCCGGCAGGAGGTTCGGTCTGCTCATCGGTCGGTGCCTCCGGAGTCATCGAGTCGCTCTCCGGAGTCGCGTCCGGATCGGAAATCTCGCCGAGGGTACCTGGAGGTTGCGCGCCCGTTTCGCCGGCGGCACCCGCCTCAGTCGCGGCAATGCCGATGACGCCACAGGCCATGCGCGCACCCGCCTCGCCGCTCGGTTGTGATTCGAGATCATCCGCATCGGCATGCACGACCAGCGCACGACCGATGATCGAGTGAGCACCGCTCAGTGCGATCCGGTCATCTCGCATATCGAGCGTCACGGGGCTGCCCTCGCTGGCTTCGAGGTTGCCGAGATCACCGACGTGACGCGATGCGTCGTCCGGCCCGCCGTGCGGATGGCCTTCAGGGTTGAAGTGATCCCCGGCGGAAGAGGCGTCAGGGGCCGAGCAGTCGCCGAATTCATGCACGTGGAAACCGTGCTCGCCGGCCGGCAGGCCCTCGATCGTGCCGCTGATCCCGATGCCGGTGCCGTCCATTTCGGCGCTCTGGATACCGGCACTCGCCATCTCGAACCGCACGTCGCCCTGCACCGAGTTGCCTTCGGTGGGCTCCAGGCGCACCACCGCCGCCGTGACCCGTGCCCCGGCAGCAGCTTCATCGAAGCCATCGTCCGTCGGCATGGCCGCCGGGCGCGCCGTTCCTGTGGCGGGCATGCCGGTGGGGGAGGTGGCTGGCGTCTGCTCAGGGGTCATACGGTCCCGTTCGGTCCCGACAGCCGGTTCGCCGCTGAGCGGTTCCGTTTCGATACCCTCGTCTTCGCCGCACGCGCCGAGCAACAGCCCAAACACGGCGATCAGCATAATCTTCGATTGCATGGCTCGTCTTCCCGGAATTGTGTAAGCGTTCAGGTGCAAACAGGTGCAAAAAATGGGCCAACCGCGCCGATGCCGCTGATTGATGCGCGATCAGCCGGTGCGCGTTTGCCTGCGATACAACGATTGAGCGCAACGGCTTCTTCGCCGATGTCGCCAATTGACGCGCCAGCGCACGAAGAGCGCACCATTACCATGCGACCTTCTCGCGCTCACTCCTCATTGGCCGGCTCGAAGTGCAACCCGTCGATGCGCCACTGCGTTTCGAAAGGCCACTGCGGCATGATTTTCGCCGATACGATTTCGCTGTAGTCGCCGCGCACCTCGAGGGTCAATGACGTCGACACCCGGTGCTTTCCCGGCGTCTCGCCGATCAGCGTGATAGTCATTGTCCCCGGTACGCCGGATTTCTGCACTCGCGCCGAAAGCTCGATGTGATTATTGTGCGGATCGTGAATGAGCCAGCCGCGGAGGCAGAGCTGCTGCCCGGCATCGCACAACAGCTCGTCCCGCAGCAGGTATTGCGTGTGCGCGCAAACACTGCCGGCTACGATCGACAGAGCGACGCCGGCGATCCCGCGCCTCAGCGATTTCGGAGCCACAGCAGCAGGCGCACGCCTGCATACCAGATCAGCCCCCCGGCAGTGAGAAACCCCGGCAGCAGGCGGTCTGCCGTATCGCCCTGCAGATTGGCGTAGATGAGCCACAGCGCTCCGACGACGAACAGCGTGACCGAAATGAGGAGCTGCATCCTGAGCCGCCCCCGAGCGCGTATGCCAGGGGCCTGGCGGCTCGCCCGCAACTGCTCGTCGCTTGCACCGGCGATCAGGGTTCCGCAGTGCACGCACGCCTCAGCACGATTGGAGACGCGGCGATTGCAGCCCGGGCAACGGATCAGGGCCACGGGTGTCAATTACGACCGGAGTGGCGGTCGATGAAGCGGAACCGGCTCTCGCCGATGGTTACGATATCTCCGTCCTGGAGCATGTGCGCCTGCACACGTTTCGCATTCACGAAAATGCCGTTCGTGCTGTTCAGGTCCTCGAGCAGCGTCCCTTCATCTTTCACCAGCACCTTGGCGTGATGTCGGCTCACGTATTTGCTGTCGATCTGAACATCGTTGTCCGGCGTGCGCCCGATGACCATATGGTTCTTGAACAGTGGATACTTGATGAGCCGCTCGCCGTCGATGGCGACGAAAAGCTGCGAGGTTTTCTTGCGCGGGGCGGGTTCGGGCACGCTGCGGCCTGCGCCGGCGGATGGGACCGGATGTGCCGCCTCGTGCTCGCTCAGGCGGCGGATGTCCGCCTTGATCGCGTCGATCGCCCGCCCCTTGGTTTCGAGCTCGGCGTCGCGCTCTTCCAGCAAGGCTTCCGCACGGGTCACGCGTGAAGCGCTGTCATCGAGTTCGCCCCGCAGCGCCTCCAGTGATGATTCCCGTTCGTGGAGACGCCCATCGAGTTCCGCGATCCGCTCGTTACGGGTCGCGAGCTCGGACTCGAGTTGCGCCCATTCGACCTGCCACTCGTTGATGGATTCCTCGAGCGAAGCGATTGCTGTCGCACGTGCTTCGAGCTGCCCGCTGAGCGTGGCAATGCGCTCATCGCGCTCCTGACGCTCGACAGCCAGCGTGCTCGCCATCTGGCGGCTGCGTTCGAGTTCGTCCCCCAGAACGGCGCGCGCCTCGATTTCCTGCTCGAGCCGCTCGTTTTTCTCCGCCTTCGCGCGCAGCTCGTCCTCCAGCGCGGCAATTCTCTCGCGGCTTTCATCCAGCGTTCTGGCGAGCTGCGCTTTCGCCTCATCCCGCTCGCCGATCTGCGTTTCGAGCGCAGCCTTCATATCCTCGCCGGCCGCGAGCGCGATCCGGGCGTCGGCGAGCTCGACGCCGAGCTCGTCCAAAGTCTGCTCGAGCTCCTGCACCGCGTGATTGCGTTTGGCAAGCTCGCCCTGCAGTGCGCCGACACGCTCTGCACGCCCGGTAAGCTCCAGCTCGAGACCGGCCCGGGATTCGCGGCGCTCCTCCAGACTCTCGTGCAACGCGGCGACGTCCGCCATGGCCTGCTTCAGCGCCTTGTTGAGTGCCTCGATTTCCCCGGTCCGTGCGGCGAGCTGCGCTTCGAGCGCAGCCATGGCGTCCGGCCGCGACGAAAGTTGCCGCTCGAGCTCTACGATGCGGCCCGACCGGGCGTCCGAGCCGCGCTCGATTTCCTGCATGCGTTCAATTTCGCCGCCGAGTGCCGCAATTGCGGCTTCCCGTTCCGTGAGCTCGCTCTCGAGGGAGGCAATCCGCTGCTCCTGCCCGAGGCTGGCTGAGCGCAGGGCAGCAGCCTGCGTTTGATGCCCGGTCAGCGCCACTTCGAGACTGGCGCATTTTTCCGCGGCGGTCTCGATGGCCGCCCCGTGATTCTCGGCGAGCTTGCGGGAGTCATTCAGATCGTCTTCGAGCTCGCTTAAGCGCGCTTGCGCGCGCGCGATTTCCGTTTCAAGATCGCGCACCTCCTGCGCGCCCTGCGCCAGCCGGCTCTCGAGCTTGCTGATGGTCGCCAGTCGCGCGTCGAGTGTTTTGCAGAGCTCTACGGCGTCCCGCCTGAGATGCTCGTTATCCTGTTCGAGAGCGCTCGCAACATCGGCCCGATCGCCCAGCTCTGCCTCGAGGGCCGATATTCGTTCGCGCTGCGCCTCGACTGTGGCTTCCATCCGGGCGACGCCCTGCGTGCGATCGCTGGCGCCGGGCTCGAGCCTGGCAATACGCGCATCGCGCGCCGCCAGCGTCTTGGCGAAGGATGCCTCCTGCTCCCGCAGCTCGGCGACTGCCTCCTCGAGCTCCGCGCCGCGCGACTGCCGGTCAGCCAGATCCGCTTGCAAGCCCGCGAGTTCGCCGTCACGCAGGCGGAGCCGGGATTCCAGTTCGCGGTAAGCAGCATCCCGCGTCTCCAGCTCGCTTCGTGCGCGCGCGCTGGCGTGTCTCTCCTCCTCGATTGTGTCGTTCAGCTCGGCCCGTTCGGCGTTGAGCTGCTCCAGGCGCTCATCGAGCTCCCGCAGCGACGCTCGCGCGGTCTCGAGTTCCTGCCGGGTGGCGCGGAACATTCTCGATTTCTCATCGAGAACGATGCGCAGATCATCGATGGCCTGCTGCCGGTCGGCGTCTTGCGCACCTGCCGCGGGAATGGTTTTATCGGAGGCGGGCAGCCCGGATTGGGGCGCGCGCCAGCTATCGGTATTATCGAGTTCCTCGGCCGGCGCCCGAAGTGATTCGACGGGCAGTGCAGGCACGGAGAGGTCGGCATCCAGTTGCAGGGGATCGAGAACGGGAAGCTCGTCGGTGCGGTCGAGCTCATCCTCGAAATCGGGTGTCGGACGGTTCATTTCATCGGGACGCGCTGGCAACGTTCCTTGTGACTCCCGCCCCTATACTGCCGGGGTTTGAGCAGGCTGCCAAGGGCATGCGGCGGATATGAGGCATCATGGACTTTCTCCTGCTGTTTCCCGATTCTGAAGGCAGGCGGCAAACGCCCTGCGGCAAGCGACACCGCCCGCATCAGACAATATAATGAGCCCGATTTCCAGCACGGCGGGTACTTAATGCTGCCGAGATTCATCTCGCTCGGGTGCCGACTGGCGCCGCTCGGCGCCGCGCTGGCTGGCTGCTCGTTCCTGTGGCCGGAGCCGGCGCCCGTCGAACGGCCTGCGGAGCCGCCGGCCGTGCCTGTCGTGACAGGCGAGGCAATTCCCCCTCAGTTGCCGATCATTTTCTTTTCCGCCGACGGCGACAAGCTGGATATCGGCGCTCGTGAAAAGATCGAGGTCATCGCCTCGATCGCCAAGGATCCGAACTGGATCGAGCGCCCCATCCTGGTCAAGGGCCACAGCGATGCGCAGGGCAGGCCCGAGTACAATCGCGCACTGGCCATGCGCCGGGCGGAGCTGATCGCAGGCGAGCTCGTATTCGCCGATGTCGCGCGCGACCGGATCCTCGTCGAGTCAGCCGGCGATCACGAGCCGCTCGCGCCCAACCAGCATGCCAACGGCAGCGACAACCCGGAGGGTCGCGCGCTGAACCGGCGGGTCGAAGTTCGGCTGCTTCTGCCGGACGGCCTCGATTGATCAGCTCGAAAGAACCGTGAACGCAACCGTCGCCGAATCCATCTCGCTGGAGCAGAAGCTTGCCGAAAGCTTCGGCCTGCGGCGCAACCCGTTCGTCAACCGGGCGGATACGCCCGACCCCGCGGACGGCGAGATTCTGTCGCGGTGCATCGAAGAAGTCCACGCGAACTTGCTCGAAGGACACCTGTTGACGCTCGTCACCGGCTCGAGCCGTGCGCGCCAGACCGAATTCGCAGATCGTCTCGCCAAGACGTTCGGCGAGGCAATCCGGTTCCTTTCCCTGCACGGCAACAAGCTCAGTTTTGCGGCCCCCGGCTCGTCGCCCCGCTTTGCAGCCCCCGCCAGGCTGCATCAGTCGATCGAGAGCATCGAGTTCGTCGTGGCGTCTGCCATCCGCCAGGCGGCACATATCGATCGCGCCGGGCTGCTCGTCGATTACGCAGATGCGCTGGATGAGGATTCGCTGCTGACCTTGCTGGATTTCATCGCAAGGTTCCGCTCGCAACAGCCACCGGTGCAGCTCGTGCTGGCGGGCACGGAAAGCATTCTGCAAGCTCTCACGGACGCCGTGTGCGCGCGTTTCGGCGACCTGACGGCACGGCATTTTTCGCTGGATCGAGTGACGCGAGAAGAGGCACGTTCCCTCATCGCCGAGCGGCTCGAGCGCGCCGGGGGTAAGCGCGAGCTGTTTCCGGATGCGGCCGTCGATGTTGCGCACGAGCTGACGAACGGTTACGTCGACAGCTTGCTCGGCCTTGCTTCATGGACGCTGTGGCTGGCGGATGAACGGGAATGCCGCGTGCTGACGACAGACCTCGTGCGCGAGGCAGCGGAGAGCGCCATCGTACGGCCGGCGGCCGCCGGATCTGCCGAAGAGCCGGCAGACAGGGGCGGCTACGAAGTGTTCCAGCCAGGCAAGCTCACCGCCTTTACACGGCCCGTGGCCGAGCCGCTTCGGCTGCCGGCGCGCACCGGCCCGATCGCTGAGGTCCGGCAAGCCCGGCGCGAAAAGCCGCCGGCTAAGCCAGCGGCCATGCGCCGCGACGTCCGCTGGATTGCGGCGGCTGCAACAGCTTCGATTCTCGCCATTGCACTCGGCTGGACGGTCTGGCAAGCCGACCGGTGGGATGGCGGGCCACAAGCCGTTGTTTCCGATACGCCATCACGAGGGCCGGACACGGGTGAGACGGCAATCGCGCCCGCTGAGCAGGTCGCGGAAGAGCCGGCGCTCGAAGAGTTGCCGGCTGCCGATCCGGCCCTCGAAGAGTTGCCGGCCATCGATCCGGCACTCGTCGAACCC
>JACDCP010000031.1 GCA_013817465.1 Gammaproteobacteria bacterium
GCATCGATGTGCGTGCCGTGCGGCGGCCGGCGGAAGATATCCTCGTCGGCGTCGAAGCGCGCGGCAGCCTCAGGCAACCGGACTTCTCGGTGTTCTCCGAGCCCCCCATGAGCGAATCGGAACAGCTCGCCTATCTCGTGCTCGGCCGTCCGCTCGAAGGCGGCCCGGCATCCGAGAATTCGGCGCTGGCCCGCGCGGCCCTGGCGCTCGGCATCAAGGGCGGCAATTATCTGACGGAGCAGTTCGGCGGCAACTTCGGGGTGGACCAGATCGGTATCGAAACCGAGCCGGGCCAGAGCAGCGAGCAGGCTGCGCTGGTGGTCGGCAAGTACCTGTCGCCCGAGCTGTACGTCAGTTACGGGGTCGGGCTGCTGGAGCCGGTCTCAACGCTGAAGCTCCGCTACGCGTTGAGCAGCAACTGGCGGCTGGTGACGGAATCCTCGAGCGTACAGAGCGGCGGCGACCTTCTGTATTCGATCGAGAGCGACTGAATCACCCCAGCACTTTCGCGAGCCAGCATGCGATATCCGCAATTTCCTCGGGGTTCACCGCATGCGGCATGACATATTCATGCCAGGTTACCGCGTAGCCGAGCGCTGCGAGCGCATCGCGGGAGGCCGTACCCAATGCGAATGGCAGCACGGCATCGAGCGAGCCGTGGGCCAGCAGAATCGGCGTCCGAGCGTTGGCTGCCGTGGCTTCTTCGGCCAGCGTGTGGCTGACGGGCAGCGCCGTCGAGAGGCCCATGATGCCGGCCAATCGATCGGGATGGCGCAGCCCCGCGTGCAGCGCCACGGCGCCGCCCTGCGAGAAACCGGCCAGCACGATGCGTGCGCTCGGCACGCCCCGCTCGTTCTCGCGCCGGATCAGCTCCGCCGCGCAGTCCGCGCTGGCACGGATTCCTGCCTCATCCTGGCGGATCTGGCGATCGATACCGAAGATGTCGAACCAGGCGCGCATCGCCATGCCGCCATTGATGGTGACGGGGCGCACGGGAGCATGCGGAAACACGAAGCGCGTCGGCTGCAGCAAAGCTCCGGCGAGCTGGGGGACGATCGGCTCGAAGTCGTGTCCGTCGGCGCCGAGGCCGTGCAGCCAGATGATGCTGGCGGCAGGCGGGTGGCCCGTCTCGACCTCGACGGTGGGCAGCAGCTCGAACACCGGCGCAGTTTACCGGGGACATGGCTGCTAGACTGCGCCTTTTTCGAAGGCCGGCAGCGCACGCAGCATGAGCATCTGGCAGACTCAGGTCACGCTCGACGACCTCAATCGCCGCACTGCCGGCAGCCTGCTCCGTCATCTAGGCATTCTGTATACAGACATCGGTGCGGATTATCTCGCTGGCACGCTGCCCGTCGATGCGCGGACCGTGCAACCCGCCGGCATTCTGCATGGCGGCGCATCGGTCGTGCTCGCGGAAACGCTCGGCAGCACGGCCGCCAGCCTGGTGATCGACAACGATGCCTTCTATTGCGTAGGCCAGGCTATCAGCGCGAATCACATCCGCGCCGTCAGTGGCGGGTTGGTGACCGGTCGCGCCGAGCCCGTGCACCTCGGGCGCCGCTCCCAAGTCTGGGAGATCCGGATAGTCGAGGAGCGCAGGAAGCTGGTCTGCGTCGCGCGGTTAACGATGGCCGTACTGGAAAAAGCCGGCGAAACGCTGCCTTCCTCCTGACCCTTCAACTGGCGGGGAGTCTCGCTATACTCCGCCCATGATTTTGCGCAACGTCCTCGGACTTCTGCTGCTCACCGGCGCAATCGCAGCCTGCGGCCAGAAAGGGCCGTTGTTCCTGCCCGATGAAGGCCCCGCAGAGACGCCGCCGGTCGAAGACGTCGCCGGCGAAGCCGTGTCCGGGAGCGGCTGACCGCCGCCGCAGCGCACGCTACCTATTCCATGCCCGGCGACCAGCGCCTCATTCTCGTCGACGGTTCCTCGTATCTTTTTCGGGCCTTCCACGCGCTGCCTCCACTCAGCACTTCGCGGGGCCAGCCGACGGGCGCAGTGCTCGGCGTGCTCAACATGCTCAACAAGCTCATCAATGAGCACCAGCCGGAACGCATGGCGGTGGTGTTCGATGCCTCCGGCAAAACCTTTCGCGACGACATGTTCGCGGACTACAAGCTCACACGCCCGCCGATGCCCGACGAGCTGCGCTCGCAGCTCGGTCCGCTGCTCGATGCTGTCCGCGCGCTCGGCCTGCCGCTGTTGCGCGTAGCCGGTGTGGAAGCCGACGACGTCATCGGCACGCTGGCCCGTCAGGCGACGCAGGCATCGATCGATACGCTCATCTCGACCAGCGACAAGGACATGGCGCAACTGGTCGATGAGCACGTGACGCTCGTCAATACCATGAGCGGCACGGTCCTCGATCCGGCCGGCGTGCGCAACAAGTTCGGCGTCACGCCTGCGCAGATCGCCGATTACATCGCCCTGATCGGCGACACTTCGGACAACATCCCCGGCGTGCCGAAGGTGGGACCGAAGACGGCGGCGAAATGGCTGACGGAATACGGCAGTCTCGCCGGGCTCGTCGCGCACGCCGCAGAGATACCGGGCAAGGTCGGCGAAAGCTTGCGCGAGCACCTCGAAAGGCTCGAGCTGTCCCGCCGGCTCACTGAAATCCGCTGCGACCTCGAGCTCGAGCTGAACGCGGCCGATCTCAGGCGGCAGGCCCCCGAGTACGATGCGCTCCGCGAGCTGTATGCGCGCTTCGAACTAGCAAGCTTGCTGCGTCAGCTTCCCGAGGGCACGATTTCGGCGGCGCCGGCAGACGCGCGCCCGGCGGCTCCGCTGCACTACGAGACGGTGCAGACGCATGAGGCGCTCGAAATCTGGCTGGCACGGCTGCGCGAGGCGGCGCTGTTCGCCTTCGACCTCGAGACGACGAGCCTCAGGTACCGCAACGCCGCGATTATCGGCGTTTCGTTCGCCACGGCGCCGGGCGTTGCCGCGTACCTGCCGCTGGCGCACGACTATCCGGATGCCCCGCAACAGCTCGACCGCGAGGCGGCGCTGGCCGCATTGCGTCCGATTTTCGAGAACCCGGCGCAACGGAAAGTCGCCCACCACAGCAAGTACGCCGCGCATGTCCTGCAGAACCACGGCATCGAGCTGGCCGGCGCCTCACACGACTCCATGCTCGAATCTTACGTGCTGAACAGCACGGCCTCGCGTCACGATATCGATTCGCTGGCGCTGAAATATCTCGGGCTGAAGACCGTCCAGTACGAGGACGTCGCCGGCAAAGGTGCGCGACAGATTCCGTTCAGCCAGATCCGCATCGAGGACGCCGCGCCGTATGCGGCGGAAGACGCTGACATCACACTTCGCCTGCACGAAAGGCTTTGGCCCGATATCGAGAAGACCCCGGGCCTGCAGAGCGTCTACGAAACCATCGAGCAGCCCCTCATGCCAGTGCTGCAGCGAATGGAGCACGCCGGTGTGCTGATCGATGCGGCTATGCTGCGCGAGCAGAGCCGGGAGCTGGCGGCGAAGATGCGCGACATCGAGGAGGCCGCCTACCGGGAAGCGGGCGGGCCGTTCAATATCGGCTCGCCGAAACAGCTTCAGGAGATTTTTTTCGAGCGCCTCGGCCTGCCGGTGCTGCGCAAGACACCTACCGGCCAGCCTTCGACGGCGGAGGACGTGCTGCAGGATCTAGCGCTCCGGTTCCCACTTCCGCAGCTCGTGCTCGACTATCGCGCGCTCAGCAAGCTCAAGTCGACGTATACCGACAAGCTGCCGCTCGAGGTCGACCCGCGCACGGGGCGCGTGCACACGTCCTATCACCAGGCGGTGGCCGCGACCGGCCGCCTGTCTTCGACCGATCCCAATCTGCAGAACATCCCGATCCGCACGCCGGAGGGGCGCCGCATTCGTCAGGCCTTCGCGGCGCCGGAAGGCAGTCTGCTGCTGGCCGCCGATTACTCGCAGATCGAGCTGCGGATCATGGCGCATCTGTCCGGCGACAAGGGCCTGCTCGCGGCTTTCACGAAAGACAGCGACATTCACCGGGCGACGGCAGCGGAAGTCTTCCGGCTGCCCCTCGAGGAAGTGCTGCCTGATCACCGGCGCTCAGCCAAAGCCATCAACTTCGGCCTCATGTACGGCATGTCGGCCTTCGGGCTCGCGCGGCAGCTCGGCATTGACCGGACCGCGGCACAGGCTTATGTCGACCTGTACTTCGAGCGCTATCCGGGCGTCAAGGCATTCATGGATCGGACGCGCCGGCAGGCGCACGATCAGGGCTTCGTCGAGACCGTTTACGGCAGGCGGCTCTATCTGCCCGAGATCAATTCACGCAATGCGCAGCGCCGGCAGTACGCGGAACGCAGCGCCATCAACGCGCCCATGCAAGGCACAGCCGCCGACATCATCAAGCGGGCGATGATCGGCGTGGACCGCTGGTTACGGGAGAGCGGTGCGCCGGCCCGGCTGATCATGCAGGTGCACGACGAGCTAGTGCTGGAGGTCGAGCACTCTGCCGCACACGAGATAGCAGCCGAAGTCGAGCGCATCATGTGCGGCGTGTCGCAGCTCAGCGTACCGCTCAGGGTCGACGCGGACTCGGGCGCCAACTGGGACGAGGCGCACTAACTGAAAAAGGGGACATTCCTGATTTCCAGTCGGAAATCAGGAATGTCCCCTTTTCCCGCGGTGCGGCGCCTGGACATCGGCTGCCGCCGGTGCGACGAATTATTCGGAGGTTCCCTGGCGGACCCGTCCCACGGAACTTCTCGACCGTGGCATCCTCAAAATTCCTGAGCGCCAGATACTGTCGCTCGCCCGCTATCCTCCCTAAGCGGGCCGCACCCGGTCTCCCCAAGCCGGGTACGAGTTGCCCCGGTGCCTCCCCCTGTTCCAGCACCGGGGCACTTTTTTTATTGCCTGACTCGAGAGCCTGGCAGGCTGCCGAAGAATTTTTCAACAGCCTGTCAGCATCGTCGCGATGCGCTGGCGCGCCTCCTCTACCCCATCGCCGCGCACCGCTGAAAAAAGCTGCACCTCCGCGTGGCCCGATGTTTCCTGCAACGTTTTCCGCAGCATCGTCGTCGCGGCGCCGCGGCCGAGCTTGTCGGCCTTGGTCAGCAGAATGAGCATCTCCCGCGGGCTTTGCGCGGTCCAGTCGAGCATCTGCCGGTCGAAGTCGGTGAGACCGCGCCGCGCGTCGACGACGAGCACGAGGCCACGCAGCGAGTCTCGCGATTCGAAGTACGCATGCATGAGCTTGCGCCAGTGCGCCCTCAGAGCGTCCGGCACGCGTGCGTAGCCGTAGCCCGGCAGATCCACCAGCCGCCGGCCCGATTGGAGCATAAAGAAATTCACGAGCTGCGTGCGCCCCGGCGACTTGCTGGTGCGCGCCAGGTTTTTCCGGCCGGTAATGGCATTAATGGCGCTGGATTTGCCCGCGTTCGAGCGGCCGGCGAAAGCGATCTCGACACCCTCGTCAGGCACGAACTGCACGGGCTCGTGGGCGCTTTTGAGAAAGCTCGCGGCGGAGTACGTGGTCATCGCTCGAATCACCATCCTGCTAGTGTACAATTCGGCGCTCTTGCGGCGCAGCGAAGCGTCAGGATTCGGAGCGGGCTCTGTCAGATGCGTGCGATCATCACCGTCATTTCGCTAGTCACGGCGTCCGCAGCATTCGGACAGGACCCTGAAGAAGGCCCGGCCGAGCGCACGGAAGCAGCGAGGGAAGAACCCGCCGAAAACTTCACCTCAGAGGATAGGGCGCAGACGGACGCTGCGACGGAGGGCGTCGCCGGGGATGCAGCGGAAGCTAGCGACGAAACGGCCGTCGAAGAAGTGGTTCAGCCGCCCGCACAGCCCGACAGCACCGCCGAACCTGCGGGCGTCACTCAGGACGACGCCGCGGAATCGGCGACCGAGTCTCCACGAACCGAAGACCCCCAAACCGATACGACACCTGCGGACCTGGAATTGCCGCCGGCGCCCCCGCCGCAGGCTGTTCCCGAGGGCGGCGCGGACGCTGCGGCGCAAGACCTGGCCGAAGGATCGGCCGAAGCGGGACAAGCTAAATCCGCCACTTGCGCGGCCTGCCATGGCGCGGACGGCAACAGCTTCAATCCCGAATGGCCGAGCCTCGCAGGCCAGCACGCCGAGTACATTGTGCAGCAGCTCGAGGCCTACCAGTCAGGCGCGCGCCAGGACGTGCTCATGACCAGCCAGGCCCAGGGCCTTTCAGAGCAGGACATGAGGGATCTCGCGGCCTATTACACGCGGCACATCCCGCAGCTCCGCACCGCGGACCCCGAGCTTGCGCGGCTGGGGGAGGATATTTATCGTGGCGGCAATCCCGAGACCGGCGTCAGCGCCTGCATCGCCTGCCATGGGCCGACCGGCGGCGGCAATCCGGCAGCCAGCTATCCGCTGGTGCGGGGGCAGCATGCAGTCTATCTGGCTGGCGAGCTCGAAGCCTACGCGACCGACGAACGCAGGTCGGACCCCAATCAGATGATGCGGAATATCGCCGTGTTGCTCGATGACAACGAGATCGCCGCCGTGACATCGTTCATGCAGGGTTTGCGCAGCAAATGAACCATCCCGCCGATAAGAAGTCGAGTCATTACATGAAGCCCATTTACGCGCTGCTCGCCACTCTTATGCTGCCGCTCCTCGCCTGCACGGCTGACGAGCCCGCCACCCCCGTCGAGGACACGGCTGACCCGGCGACCGAAGCGCCTCCGCCTGGCGAAACCCCGGAGCGCGGCGAAGTCCCCGCGGCCGGGGAACGACCGCCCGATCCCGTGGAGGAATCGGCAGCGCTCGATGCGGAGACTGAGGCCGGGGATGATGTCGAGCTGGCGCTCGCCGATCCGGCGGAGGCGACCGACGGCCCTGCGTCCTCGCGCTTCGTCGCGGACGAGCATTATCGGGTGCTGATGCCGACACAGCCCACTTCGAGCTCGCCCGATCAGGTCGAAGTGGCTGAGGTGTTCTGGTATGGCTGCCCGCATTGCTACACCTTCGAGCCGTTCCTCGCGGAATGGCGCCAGGATCTGCCTTCCAGCGTGAATTTTGTGCGCATTCCAGCCGTCTGGAACGATCAGGTGCGCATGCACGCCCGCGCTTTTTACACGGCTGAAGCGCTCGGCAAGCTCGAGGAAATCCACACGCCGATGTTCCGTGAGATGCACGTAAACAATAACCCGCTTGCGACCGAGGATGCCCTCGCGGGGTTCTTCGCCGAGCACGGCGTGGAGGAGGACACGTTCCGCGAGACCTTCCGCTCGTTCGCCGTGGAGACCAAGCTGCGTCGCGCCGACACATTGAATCGCCGCTATCGCGTGCAGAGCGTTCCCGTGGTCGTCGTCAACGGCAAGTACGTATCCGACGCCGACATGGTGGGCGGCTATGAGGAGCTGCTGGTGCTCGTCGACGAGCTGGCCGCATCGGAGAACGAGTGATAATGGGACATTCCTGATTTTGAAACGCGTTACCTCGAGAACCAGACATCGGCTTCGAAATCAGGAATGTCCCCATTACGGCAGCATGTTGATGAAGCGCACAAGTCGGCGCGTCCAGGGGTTGAACAGCTTTTCTGAGTAGTGCTTGTTGACCGTGCGCCGGTTGATTTCGGCCAGCGTCGGGTAAACATGGATGGCGCTGCTTATCTTGCCGATCTTCACACCCGCCTGCATGGCGAGCACTACCTCCGGCAGGATTTCTCCGGCATGCGGTCCGATGATGGTCGCGCCGATGATCTTTTTCTTCGCAATCAGGATCTTCGCGTAGCCGCGTTTGTCGACCTCGGCTTTGGCCCGATCGATGTCGGCGAAGTCGAAACGCAGCGCCTGATAGTCGATGCCCGCCTCCTTCGCCTGAATCTCGTTCTTGCCGACACGCGCCACCTCGGGATCTGAATACGTCACCCAGGGCACGACGGAATAGTCCGCTTTCTTCGGCCAGCGGAAAACCGCGTTGCTGAGGACGATGCCGGCCTGATATTCGGCCATGTGCGTGAACGGGAACGGCCCGCAGACGTCGCCGCAGGCGAAGATGTGCTTCTGCGAGCTGCGCTGACGCTCGTCCACTGCGATGCCCTTCCTGTCGTTATATACCACCCCTGCAGCGTCCAGCCCGAGCCCTTCCAGATGGGGCCGCCGTCCCGCCGCAACGAGCAGGGTGTCGCCATGCAGCGTCGTCTGACCGTGCAGGGCGATACCGTCGCTGTCGCGAGCAGCCGAACCGACTTTGAAGCCCAGACGCACGTCGATGCCTTCGGCACGCAGAAATCCGGTCAGCGCTTCGCTGACGTCGGGATCTTCCTTGTCGAGCAGGCGCTCGCCGGCCTCGATCAGGCTGACCTTCGAACCGAGGCGCGCAAAGGCCTGGCCCAGCTCGACGCCGATCGGACCGCCGCCGAGCACGAGCAATCGCCGCGGCAGCGACTGCAGGTCGAATACGGTCTTGTTGGTCAGATAGTCGATGTCGCTCAAGCCCTCGATGGGCGGCGCGTCCGGTCCGGAGCCAGTGGCAATGACGAAGCGCTTGCCGCTCAGGGTTTCGCCATTCACTTCGACGCGATGCGGGTCGATGAACCTCGGCGCGCCGAAGATCACGCGCGCGCCGTAGCTTTCGAATCGCTCCGGGCTGTCGTGCTGCTGGATATCGGCGATCACATCGGCGACGTGCGACATCACACGGCCGAGATTCACGTCGGGAGTCAGACTGCTCAGGCCGAACTCGCTGCCGCGGCGCATCAGTGAGGCGACTCGCGAGCTCATGATCAGCGTCTTGCTTGGCACGCAGCCGAAGTGCAGGCAATCGCCACCCAGACGGCTCGTCTTTTCGATCAACGTGACCTCGAGCCCGAGTTGCGCGGCGATGCTCGTCACGACCAGCCCACCGACGCCACCGCCGATGACGATCAGATCCTGTCGCTTCATGAACGCGGCGCCTCGTTCGAGCCGCTGTCCTCATCGATGATTTTGTCGAGCTCCTGGCGCGCCCTGCGCGTAACGATGACTGCGACGACGATCGTCGCGACGAGGCCGGCGGCAAAGAAGCTCCATTTCAACGTGTCGCCTTCGCCCGATTCACTCCCGCCGCCCACCGCGGCCATGCCAGCCGCGCCGAAATAGACGTACATCAATGTACCCGGCATCATGCCGATGAACGTCGCTGCGACGTAATGCCAGAACCTGATGCCGGTGATGCCATACAGATAGTTCTGCAGATTGAACGGCACGACCGGGCTCAGCCGCAGCAATCCGACCACGCGCCAGCCCTTGTCACTGATGGCCCGGTCGACAGCCCTGAACAGATTTCGCTCGCCGAGCTTCTTCTCCACCTGCTGGCGCAGCAGATAGCGGGCAACCAGGAACGCGAGTGTTGCGCCGACCGTCGCGGACACGAGCACCAGCGGAAAGCCGATAGCCACCCCGTACGCGAGGCCCGCGACGACGGTGAGCGGCCAGGCAGGCATGACGAGCACGGTCGCGAGCACGTACACGGCAGCGAAAACGACGCCGCCCCAGACGCCGAGCTGCTGTATCCATTGATCGAAAGCTGCGGCCCATTCCTCGACGGGCAGAAAGTACCAGGCCGCGGCCAAAGCAAGCACCACGATGCCGCCGGCGATCCACTTCCAGGGCAGGCCAGTGGTGCCGGCTTCGTCAACAGACATCGCTCACTCCTCGAAGCTTCGATGGGAAACTGACCGGCACCAGCCGGAATTCCTTACAAAAGATCGGGCTCACCGCTCCGGCCCGCGCGCAAACGGCTGCCACAACAGGCCGAGCAGGCCCTGGCGTGCCGGATCGCGAAACGATTCCACGCCGATGACCATGCGTTCGTGCCCGTCGACCGGCTGCGCGCGATAGGTACGAAACAGCCGGTCCCACCATGGAAAGCTGAAGCCGAAATTGCTGTCGGTCTCCTGCCGATGGACGGAATGGTGCACGCGGTGCATGTCCGGCGTGACGACGACGAGCCGAAGGAGCCGGTCGAAGCCGGGCGGAAGCCGCAGATTCGCGTGATTGAACAGCGTGATCCCGTTCAGCAGGACTTCGAAAACGATGACGGCAGCAGCACTTGCGCCGAGCGCTGCGACAGCGACGATCTTGATGCCCATGGAGATCACGATCTCCCCCGGATGAAAGCGGACGCCCGTGCTCACATCGAGATCGAGGTCCGTGTGATGCATCCGGTGCAGCCGCCAGAGCGGTCCGACGACGTGGAAAGTCCAGTGCTGGATATAAATGATGAGATCGAGGATGAGAACGGCCAGCACGAATTCGATCCAGAACGGCAGCGCGAGCACATTGAAGAGCCCCAGGCCGCGGCGTTCCGCCTCGAGCGCAATGCCTACGGCGAGCAGCGGCAGCAGCAGGCGCAGCGCGACCGTGTCGACGGCCAGGATGCCGGCGTTCGCGAGCCAGCGGCGTTTCCGCGAGAGGCTGCGGCGGCGGCGCGGCCAGGCATGCTCGGCGAGCGCGAGGACTGCCAGAATGGCCGCGAAGGCGGCGAAGCGCACGGCGGGCTCGTGCTGCACGAGCAACTCCGTCAGATTCGGCATCAGTGTGTCGGCTTGGCGGACTGTCCGGTTTGTGGCGGCAAGGGGGACCTGGCCAGCAACTTGCGGCGCCATCGGGCCAGTCGGTCGGAGCGCATGCCGGCGAGATGCGCCAGGACCGTCAGTTGGTTGACGAGCATCACGCGCAGGAAGCCCGAGCTGCGCCAGAGGCGTGCCGAAGTCCGCGCCGCCGTGCCTGCCGTCACGATGCGACCACGCCGCTTCAGACGGCGCACGAGCTCGAAATCCTCCATGACCGCCAGCTCAGGATACCCGCCGAGGCCGCGAAAAACATCGGCGCGCACGAAAAGGGCCTGGTCGCCGTACGGCAGAGCGAACCGGCTCGAACGCCAGTTGACGAGCTTTTCGAGCACGCGGAAGCGACGCTCCGCGGCGTCGAGCGCAAACCTGAATGCGCCGCCCACGACGTTCGGATCCTGCAAAGCGCTGCGGATATCTTTCTCGAAGGTATCCGGCAGCAGCGTGTCGGCGTGCAGGAAGAGCAGAATGTCACCCTGCGCTTCGACCGCGCCGGCGTTCATCTGTTGTGCACGGCCGGCATCGGAAGTCACGACCTTCGCACCGAGTTCACGCGCGCGACGCGCCGTCCCGTCGCGGCTGCCGCCATCGGCCACGATGACCTGTGCGGTCGACAGCGCCGACAAATGCTCGAGCAGCGAACCGATGCGGCCAGCTTCATCGAGCGTCGGCACGATCACCGCGATGATTGCGTCGTCCGCAAGTGGCGGGCGCCTGCCCCGTTGTTCGCGCCAGACAGCCAGATCGGCCGGCTCGTCCACATCGCGCAGCGGATCGAGAAGCGCCACGCGCAGGCCCGCAGCGCGGGCGCGCACGAGCGTTTCCTCGAATACTGACGTTTCACCCCAGGTGATCCCTTCGAACAGGCGCGGCTCGGGCGAGCGCAAGCCGATCAGATAGTAACCGCCGTCGCGCGCCGGCCCCAGCACGAGGTCATGGTCGTTGAGCCGCTCAAAAGCGGTCAGCAGACCGTTTGCGTCGAGACCGGGACAATCGCTGCCGATGACCACTGTGCGTGTAATGCCCTCTCGTTCCGCCGCCTCGAAAGCCCTCGACATGCGCGCGCCGAGATCGCCCTCGCCCTGCGGTGTGTAGCTCTCTGCAGGCCCGAGGCAGCGGCGCATGTCGTCTTCGGTGCCGCCGGTGAAGCGAATTTCGAGCTCGGCCGGCACGATACGCAGGCTGGTGCGGGTCCAGGCCAGGGCGTGCGCTGTCATTTCGCGTTGCAATCCCGCCGCTCCGGCAGCGCCGAGCACCGGGATGAGTCGCGTTTTAACCATGCCGGCGCGCGGGACGCGCGTGAACAGCACTAGGCGCAGCGTGGCCGGCTCACTGATCAGAAACGAATTCCCACGTATGTGCCGCCCGGATGGTGGTCACAGGCACGATAGCATGGCGCCGGCATGTGCACCCCGTGCGCGCTGCGATGACTGCGCTCGGGGCAGCCTGCTAGACTCAGTGCTGGACGACTGAACTTCGAGCACCTCGATGCGCACCGGGCTCCAGCATGGATTTCGGTTGGGCGATCGCCTGATCCTGCCCTTGCAGGGCCGGATCATAGGTCCGGCCGGGCCGCGACACGTGCCGCCAAAAGCTATCGAGGTGCTGCTCTGCCTCGCGGAGGCACCCGGCGAAATGGTAACCCGGGAGCGCATCGTGCAGCGCGTCTGGGGCCGCTCGGCTGCCGGCGAATCACTGACCCACTGCATCAGCGAGCTGCGCCATCATCTGGGGGACGATCCGCACCGGCCGCGCTACATCGAAACAGTCCCCAGGCGCGGCTACCGGCTCGTGGCGGCGGTCGAACCGGCCCCGGTATCGCCGCTGCCGGAATCGTCCAGGCCCACGGATACATTGCCGCCCTCGCGCCAGAAAAGCGTCGTGCTCGGCTTCATCGATGAGCTTCGCCGCCGCAAGGTGTTGCGTGTCGGGGCCGTCTATGCGGTCGTCGCCTGGCTCATCATTCAGGTCACGGGAGAGATGCTCAAGCCGTTCGGCATTCCCCCCTGGGCACATACTCTCGTTATAGTTTTGCTGTTGCTTGGTTTCCCCGCTGCGTTGCTTCTCGCCTGGGCGCTGGAGTTGACACCGCAGGGGCTCGTTCTCGATGCAGACGGGCGGCACAGGACAGCCTCGCCCGGCAAGCGTGTCGACTATGTGGTGGTCGGCACGCTGCTGGTTGCCGTCGCAGTCCTCGGCTGGCACATGACCACGCGGGATGAGCGGCTGACGCCGACTGTCACAACGGCGGGTGCCGGCCTCGGAATGATCGGCGCACCGGCAAACTCGATCGCCGTCATGCCATTCGTGAGCATAGGCAGTGGTATCCAGGACGCCTATTTCGCCGATGGCCTGGCCGAGGAATTGCTCGGCTTGCTCGGCAAGCTGGAAGAGCTGAAGGTCGCCGCCCGCACTTCGTCGTTCTACTTCAGGAACAAAGATGTGGGTCTCGATGAGATTTCGAAGCGCCTCGGCGTCCGCCACATCCTGGAGGGCAGCGTGCGCCGCGAGGGCAATAATGTGCGCGTGCGCGCCGAGCTCGTCGATGCCGATACCGGTTTCAACGTCTGGTCGGCGACCTACGACCGCGAGCTCGAGGATATCTTCGCGATCCAGGACGACATTGCCTCGGCCGTGGTCGATGAGCTGAAGCTCGTCCTGTCCGTGGAATCCGAGGCGCAGCTCGCCAGGCGTCCGACCGACGACGTCAGAGCGTATGACCTGTATTTGCGCGCACAGGGCCTGCGCAGGGCGGCAGGCAGCACAGCGGCGCTCGACGAAGCCCTGGCTATCTTTGACGAGGCCCTTGCCCTTGACCCAGGCTTCGCTTCCGCACACGCCGGAGTCTGTTTGGCTTATCTCGAAAAGTATGAGCGCAGTGCGGCGCAGCGCAGTTACGACGCCGCCGAGCAAGCCTGTCAACGGGCGCTCGAGTTCAAGGGCACCGCCGCTGAGGTGCATACCGCTCTCGGCACGCTCTATCTCACATCGGGTGAGTATCACAAAGCGGGAAGTGAATTCGACAGGGCTATCGAGCTCGATGAGCGATCGGTTGATGCGGCTCGCGGTCTGGCACAAACGCTCGCTGAGCTTCATAGGTTCGACGAGGCGGAAGAGGCTTTCCGGCACGCCATCGCGCTCGAGCCCGGTTACTGGGCGACTTATGAATCCGTCGGCGGCTTCTATTTTTCGCGCGGACGATACGGCGAGGCAGCCGATGCGTATCGCCGACTCACGACGCTTCGGCCCGAATATGCCGACGGCTTCAGCCATCACGGCGCGGCTCAGCACGCGCAGGGCGATTTCAAGGCGGCCGCCGCCGCCTACAGGCACTCGCTCGAGCTCGCGCCTACCCGAGAGGCCTATTCGAACACGGGCACGATGTACTTCTATCTGGGTCGTCTCGATGCAGCGGCGGATATGTATCGCAAGGCCGCAGAGCTGGCACCCGAGGATCATCGTCTGTGGGGGAATCTTGCCGATGCCTATTTCGCCGACGAAGGGCGAAAGCAGGAAGCGCTCGAAGCCTACCGGATTGCCATCCGGCTCGCCGAGGCCCGGCTCGAGGTGAATCCGGCAGACCTGGAGACCTTGTCGCCGCTGGCGCATTATTACGCCAATACAGGACAACCGGAGCGGGCGCTGCGGCTCCTGGAACAGGCGCTCGAGCTCGCGCCCGAATTTATGTACGTGCATTACGAAGCGGCTCTAGTGCATGCGCAGCTCGGCAACACGGAGCAAGCTTTGCGGGCCATCGAGAAGGCGGTGGAGCTCGGCTATCTTCCAGCCTTGCTACCCGCAGATCCGGGGTTGCGCTCACTCGCCGATGAAACGCGCTTCCTGGCTCTTGTAAACGATGGGCCGAAAACGGAAGTGTGATCACAACAGGAGTAGAAGAACATGACACATAAAAGAGCGCCGGCCAGGCTTCCGGCGCGCTATCTGGTTGCCAGTGCATGGATTGCACTCCTTTCGCTGGCCGCATGCCACACCGACCGTTCCACGCAGTACGGATCGGCGGAGATGCCGCATCAGCTCGATATCGTCGCGGACGAAGAGGGCTGTCCGACAGATGTGAGGGCCCGTGACCAGAGCCCCTGCACTTCCGAGGGCGTTGAAGGCTTGTGCGTCCAGCCGGGCGACTGGCTGGTGTGGTCGGCGGAAGACGCCGAAGGGTTCCGGATCCGTTTCGAGAGAGAGCGCACACCGTTACGCAGGGACTGCGAAATGGCAACCAGTCAGGACCCGCTGCGTTGTCAGGTTGCGGAAGACGCAGCAGACGGCGTCTACAAATACTCGGTCTTTCTGCTGGGATGTGAAGAAGAGCTCGATCCGCGTATCATCGTCAGACGAGTGAGATAGCTGGGACCTCAATGACAGTACAACAAGAAAGAAGGATACAAAATGTACAAACGAGATACCCACAATGGGTACACTGTCGCTCGCATAGCCGGTGTTCTGGTCGTATCCTTGCATGCTTCCGGTTCCGCCGCTCCGATCGACGAAGAATCAGAGTACGAAAGTCTTTTCGACACGAGCGCAGCCAGGAATCCGCACGTGGTGGTGGTCATTACAGAAGTCGATTCCCGCAACGTCCGCAGATGCCCGACCGAAGTGCTACCGAGCAACCCCTGCGAGGACGATCCGAAAGCGCTCTGCGTCAAGCCTCAGCAATACATCCGCTTTGAAGCCGATGACGGAGCGCCAATTTTCATTTTCTGGAAAGACCAGCATCCCATGACCGCCTGCCAGTCCATCGACTCGGACAAAAAACGGCTTTGCCATATCAAGAAAACCGCTGTCCCGGCTGGCAAGGCCGACCAGCCCTACGAATACGGCGTCGCGCGCCCCGGGTGTAAACCGCTCGATCCCCGCGTCATCGTCAAGATCCGATAGTGGCGCGTGCAAGCGGGTCACACCGGTCAGGTGCGATTGCGGTAGTCATTGGCGGAGGATGCTTCACCGCTCATGGCGCCCTCCGCGGGATCCAAACCTGAGTGCTGAGAAAGTCGTGCCGCATCGTAAGCTTCCCCGTATGGGCGACAGGCGAAAAGGAGAGCTTTCTGGCATTTTATGTCCAGGAGGTTCCGATGAGGAAGTCACGTTTTACGGAGACGCAGATCGTCGCGATTCTG
>JACDCP010000032.1 GCA_013817465.1 Gammaproteobacteria bacterium
CACCCATTCGCCCGGATGCTGCGTTGCCCGGCTTGACCGTATATCGGATACGGTCGGCGCCGGGCGTCTTGCCTGCGGGCGAATGGGTGACCACGCGGCTCGCGTGGAGTGTTAATATGGGTTCCTTTCATCCGGTGCGCTCCCGCTGTACGTCATGCCGCCTTGCGAGACCCGGCATCATTGCCGAGCGCGCCACTTCGTTCACCGGCAACAGAATGCTGATGCGCGCGCCGCCGGCACGGCGGTTGCTCGCCTCGATGCGACCGGCGTGCTCCTCGATCAGCTTTTTCACGATGGCGAGTCCAAGGCCGGTGCCTTTGGGCTTGCTGGTCACGTAAGGGTCGAATATCTGCTCGACCGCGTCCGGCGGAAAGCCCGGACCGTTGTCCTCGACGATGATTTCGGCGAGCTCGTAATCCGTGTTGCTGCGCAGGCGTGTAATGATGTCGATACGCGCATCGGGAGCGCCTTCGAGCGCCTCCTCGGCGTTACGGATCAGATTGTGCAGGATCTGTCGCACGCGACCGGCATCCGCCTCGACCTCGGGCAGCGCACGATCGAGATCCAGGGCGAGTGCAGCGCCATGCTCGTGGGCCCGATAGAGATCGGCCACTTCGCTGATGAGCCGGTTCAGGTCGAATCGCGAAAAGTCCATGTCCGGCGCGCGCGCGTACTCGCTGAACGCGTTGACCATCTGCTTCATTGCCTCGACCTGCTGCACGATGGTATGCGTCGCGCGCTCGAGCACCTGGGCGTCGACCTCGTTCATGACGCCCAGGTAACGCCGGCGCATGCGCTCGGCGGAGAGCTGGATCGGCGTCAGCGGATTCTTGATCTCGTGTGCGAGACGGCGCGCGACTTCGCCCCAGGCCGCATCGCGCTGTGCCTGCAGGAGTGCGGTAATGTCGTCGAAGACGATGACGAAACCGCCGGGATTTTCGCCTTCGCCGGGCAAGGCGGTGCACGCGCAGGTCAGTACGCGCCGGCCCACCTCCCCGCGCAGCACGATCTGCTCGCGCCAGTCGGCCTCGCCCGCGCCAAGATGCCGCTCGACGACGGCGAGGAACTGTCCGAGCAGGTCGTCATCGGCGGCAACGAGCGGCTCGCCTAGCCGGCTCTCGAGGTCGACGCCCAGGATGGCGCTGGCCGCCTGATTCGCGGTACGCAGCTCGCGATCCGTCTCGAGCGAAATCACGCCCGTGGACAGGCGAGCGAGAATGACCTCGAGGTTCGCGCGTTCGCTCTCCACTTGCGATCGACTCTGGCTGGCCTGCTCCCGCGCCTGGGCGAGGCGGCGCGTCATATCGTTGAACGAGTTGACGAGGAATCCCATTTCATCGTGGCCGGGTACCGGCAACCGGGTGTCGAAGTCGCCCTTGGCGACGGCGCGCGTGCCGGCGACGAGCTGCTCGATGGGGGCGACGAGCCGGCGCGCCGCAAAAAACGCCGCATAAACGGCTGTGAGCATCGACAGCAGAAGCACGAGGGTGAGCGTCAGGGTGAAGCTGTATTTCAGGGGCTCGCGCAGGAACACGAGCTCTCCATAGCGCCGATACGCCTGCTCGACGGCGTCCGCCAGGCTGCTCAGACGCCCGGTCACCAGAAAGGAGCTCTGCAGAATGCGGGTCTCTTCGGCCGGCGAGCGCGACGGCACGGGCGCCACAGCACTGATGAGATAGCCGCCATCCGCCAGCGGCTCGGGGCTCACGTAGGGACGTTCCTGGCGGAGCTGCATGAGCGCCTCGCTGCTCGGCCGGGCCGGCACGAGGCCGGTGGCGCGACTCGAGCTCGTAGCCACGATACGGCCGTAGCGGCCAAACACCGTCACTTCGGTTGCGCCGGTCTCGCGCCGGAACGCGCTGAGTGCTGCGACCAGATCAGCTTCGTTGCCGATCTGATCGGCCATCGCCTCCGTGCGCTCGAGATATTCACCCATCAGGATGTCGAGCGCGGTGCGGCTCAGATCGAGGGCATCGGCCAGGCCTGCCTCGACCTCGACATTGAACCAGCTCTCGATGCCGCGGTTCAGGAACTGAACGGAAAAGTAGTAGACGAGCAGCAAGGGCAGCACGGTCAGGATCACAAACATGGCCACCATGCGCGCCTTCAGACGCGAGCCGCCGACGTGCCGCCGATAGTCGGCCACCAGGCGCAACAGGTTACCCGCGATGAGGACCAGCAGGATCACGACGCCGGCGGCGTTGATCAGCAGGATCAGCTCATACAGGCGACCGAACTCCGCCGAGCTTTGCGCCGTCTTGGTGAGCAGCAGCAGGGCGCTCAGCCAGAGCACCGCGCCGATCAGCACCAGGCTGCCGTAGGCGAGGCGCTTCAGGGTCTTAATGGCCACGTGTACCACTCGCTGGCCAGACGCCAGTCGTCGACCCAGAACGCCAGCAACCTGAGCGGGCCTGGAATATCGCGGACATCGAGCACTGCGCGCAGATGCACGTCGTAGCGGTCATCGCTCTCGAGCAGGGCGGCGTCGATGATCGGCAGGTCGATAACCCGACCGGCGGCATTCAGCGCAGCGTACAGGGTCGAGAAGGACGCCTGCTCGCCGCTGTTACGGTTGCGCACCACGTAACGCTGGCTGAGCGCGTGAAACTGGAGCTGATAGCGCTGGCGCAGGGTCGCTACTTCGGGATCGGTGAAGAATCGCCGGCGGCGCGAGACCTCGATCTGCAACTCGAGCGTGAGCGCGACGCCGCTTTCGAGTGCCGCGAGCGCGGCCTCGCTCAACCGGTACTCGACGCGCGCATTCAGGAAGTACACCCCGTCATTCAGGCTGGTGTACGCGGAGCGAATGTCAAAACGGCCCTCTTCCTGTGCGACTGCGGGCAGGCTCGCGAGCATGGCCAGTCCGGCTGCCAGCAACGTACGGCTCAGCCGTGACAGGCGCGTGTGGGCCGTCATGGGGTCAGACCCCGTCCTCGCAGCCGGTTTTATGCATAGCTGACATGATCCGGTCCGGACATTCCGGACTTCTCGCGACCTGTTTATCCTGCTTTCGCGAGGCAAGCATAATAAAAGCCATCCATGTCTGCCTCACCGGGCAGGATCTGCACGCCCACTCCGCTTTCGTGACCCCACTCGACGCCATTCGTGCGGTTGAAGCCGGATGCACCCCGCGCGTCCGGATGGCCTTCGAGAAATTTGCCGGTCACGCCGGCATTCTCCTGCTGCAGGATGGAGCAGGTCGCATAAAGGAGCTTGCCTTGCTGCGCCAGGAGCGGCCACAGCGCCTCGAGCAAAGCCTCCTGGCGCGCCGCGTAACGGCCGATATCCGCCGGCCGGCGCAGCAACTTGATGTCTGGATGGCGCCGGATCACACCCGTTGCCGAGCATGGCGCATCGAGCAGGATACGATCGAAGGCCTCGCCGTCCCACCAGCGTCCGACATCGGTGGCATCGGCCGCCCGCAGCGTGGCGGTTAGCCCGAGCCGGGCGAGATTCTCCCGCAGGCGCGCGAGCCGCTCGGCCGAGCGATCCAGCGCAAGCATTTCCCCGAGGCCCGGGCAGGACTCCAGGATGTGGCAGGTCTTGCCGCCCGGCGCCGCGCAGGCGTCCAGCACGCGCATCCCCGCGCCTGCATCGAGCAGGTTTCTGGCGAGCTGCGGGCCGGCGTCCTGGACTGACACCAGACCGGCATCGAAACCCGGCAGCGCCTCGACGGCCATCGGGCGTTCGAGGCGCAGCGCGTCCGGCGCAAGAGCAGACGGGTGTGCCTCATGCCCGTGACCGGCAAGCCTCCCCAGATACTCCGCAGTTGTAGTCAGCCGCCGGTTCACGCGCAGCCACATCGGAGGCGGCTGGTTGCCCGCGGCTAGAATCCGCTGCCAGTCTTCCGGCCAGTCGGCACGCAGGCGCTCGATCAGCCACGCGGGGTGAGCGAACCGGCCGGTCTCAGTGTCGTCCACGAGGGCCAGCAGGCCGGCGCGCTCGCGCTGAAACCGGCGCAGCAAAGCGTTGAGGAGACCTGCCGCCCGTGGCTTGCCGAGTATCTTCGTCGCTTCGACCGTCTCCGCCACCGCCGCGTGCGCGGCTATGTCGGTATCGATGAGTTGATAGAGGCCGACCAGGGCGAGCGCGCGCACGTCGGCATCACGCGCGCGCATCGGCCGGTCGAGCAGCAAGGCGAGCAGGCGATCGAGTCGCGGATACCACCGCAGCGTCCCATAGCTCAGCAACCTGATGAGGCTCGGATCGAGGGAAGCCTCGGCGGCGCCGGGCAGCATGCGGTCGAGCGATTCGCCCGCAACGACCGCCGCGACGACTCGCGCCGCCTCGGCACGCACGACCGCCGATTCGCTCTTGTTTGAATTGGGCGCGTGATCAGGCCGCATTGCCCCACCTACGCCGGCGTCAGCCGAGTATCGCGCCGGCCATCGGCCGCGCATGCAGAAAATCCAGCGCGGTCACAGCTCGCCGGCCCGGAAGCTGGATCCGCAGCAACCGTAGCCTGCCGTTCCCCGTGGCCACTTCCATGCCTTCATGGTCACCCGGCAACACCGTCCCGGGCTCCCCTTTCGCCGGGCTCGCCAGCGGCTCCGCCTCCCATATTCGCAGTCGTTCGCCGGCCAGGGCCGTTTCTGCGATCGGCCACGGATTGAAAGCTCGCACTTTGCGCGCAATGCGTTCCGCCGGCTCGCGCCAGTCGATGACCGCATCCGCCTTGTCGATCTTGCGGGCGTAAGTCGCGGCCTCCTCGTCCTGAGGTTTGCCGTGGAACGGGCCGACCGCCAGCCGATCCACGACCTCGAGCAAAGCACACGCGCCGAGATTGGCAAGCTTTGCTTGCAGCTCGCCTGCCGTGACACGCGCACCGATCGACACCTCACATTCCAGCAGCACGTCGCCGGTATCGAGGCCCGCGTTCATCCGCATGATCGAGACACCCGTTTTTGCGTCCCCCGCCAGCAGCGCATGCTGGATGGGCGCCGCGCCACGCCAGCGCGGCAGCAGCGAAGCGTGCAGGTTGATACAGCCGAGGCGCGGAATATCGAGGACAGTCTGGGGCAGGATCAAGCCGTAGGCGACAACGACTATCAGGTCGGGCGCCAGGGACCGCAATGCGCTCAGTGCGTCAGCGCTCCGCAAGGTCGGCGGCTGCTCGATGCCGATGCCGAGCGCCTGGGCACGTGTTTTGACAGGGCTGGCCTTGAGCGCGCGGCCGCGCCCGGCAGGTCGGTCTGGCTGCGTATACACGGCGACCGGTCGATGTGCCGAGCCGGCCAGCGCTCCGAGCGAGGGCAGGGCAAATGCCGGCGTGCCGGCAAAAACGATCTGCAGCCTTGTCAGATGACGGGGGTCGCGGAGCGCGTCGGCGTCGCGCCTTCCGCGCTCCTGATTTTCTGTTCCTTTTCGACGCGCTTGCGAATGCGCTGGCGCTTGAGCTCCGAGAGGTAGTCGACAAAGAGCTTGCCATCCAGATGATCGATTTCGTGCTGTATGCACACGGCGAGCAGCCCCTCGGCCTCGATCTCGATGGCCTGCCCCCGAAGATCCAGAGCCCGCGCGCGGATATGGTTGGCGCGCTCGACCTTGTCGAACACGCCCGGAACGGACAAGCAACCCTCTTCCGTGATTTCGCTGCCGTCGCGCTCAAGGATCTCCGGATTGATCAGGGCCACGGGCGTGTTGCGGTCTGGAGAGACGTCCGCTACCAGAACGCGCTGGTGCACATCCACTTGCGTGGCCGCGAGCCCGATGCCGGGCGCGGCGTACATGGTCTCGAGCATGTCGCCGACCAGCCGGCGAATGGCGTCATCGACACGCTCGACCGGCTCCGCGCGCTTGCGGAGGCGCGGGTCGGGATACTCCAATATGTTCAATATCGCCATGCTGAGTCGGTCGAAGATGCTAAAGTGCTGACAACATTGACTATCGTCGGCACCGGCCACGCACGCCGCGGCGTTCCGAGCTATTGCGCCGTGGGGAGGGGCGGATTATAACAGGCTGCCGTCAGCACATCGTCGTCACGGAGTGATTCAGGTTATGTCATCTCCAGAGCACGTGGGCTTGCGCCTGCCGTTTCTCGTTCTCTTTTTCGCCTCGCTCGGCCTTGCGGGTTGTGCCGCCGGCGGTGGCAGCGACAGCGGGGCGGAAGATCCGGTGCCGGTCGCTGCTGCGGCCGAACCGGAAGGCGCGCGCACCGCGCCGGCCGGCGACGCCTCGGCAAAGATCACCCCGCCCGGCGAGTCCTACGGCGAGCCCAGTCGACGTCCCGCACTCCGCGAGGACGCTGCCGCCGGCGACCGCAGCCCGCAGCCTATCCGACTCACCGACCGCCATCCTGACCGGTATGTCGTCCGGAAGGGCGACACGCTGTGGGACATTTCGGCGATGTTCCTCGAGGACCCGTGGTACTGGCCCGAGATCTGGCACATCAACGCACAGATCGAGAATCCCCACCTGATTTATCCGGGCGATGTGCTGACGCTCGTCTATGTCGACGGCCGCCCGCAGCTCCGGCTCGACCGGGCGGTCGCAGCCGGCCCGGGCACGGAACGTTTGTCGCCGCGAATCCGCACGGAGTCGCTCGAGCACGCCGTTCCCACAATTCCGTACGAGGTCGTCGCCGCTTTTCTGTCGCGGCCGACGGTGCTCGACAGGGATCAGATCGAGGTCATGCCGTACATTCTGACGCCCGAAGACGGGCATTTGATGGCCGGCGCCGGCAACGAAGTGTACGTGCGTGGCACTGACGGCGGTCCGGGCACGCGTTACAACATCCTGCACGTCGGCAAGCCGCTGTACGATCCGGAAGACGACGAGATCGTCGCCTACGAGGGTATTTACGTCGGCCGCGGGCGCATCGAGCGCGGCGGCGATCCGTCGACCCTGTTTCTGACCGAGACATCCCGCGAGGCCCTGAGCGGCGACCGCCTGATGCCAGCCGAGACCAGCGTGCCGCTGAATTTTCAACCGCGGCCGCCGGAGCAGCAGGTGGAAGGCCAGATCATTTCCGTGGTCAACGGCCTGGCGCTGATCGGCCAGTATCAGATCGTCGTATTGAATCGTGGCGAGCGCCACGGCCTTGCACCCGGCCACGTGCTGACCGTCTATCAGGTCGGACCGACCGTCAGGGACGCAGTGGCGCAAGGGGACGGCTACTTTTCGCGGCGTCTGTTCGCGGAAAAGGTCAAGCTTCCCGACGAGGCGATCGGCAACGTGATGGTCTTCAAGACTTCCGACCGCCTCGCGTTCGCGCTGGTCATGGATGCGACCAGCGAAATGCACGTCTACGATCTGGTGGTCAACCCGACGTAAGCGACGCGGCCCGGGGGGCGCCAACCGGCGTAATCGTCAAGCCAGCGTAAACCCGGCTTCCGGCGAAATTTCGCGGTAACGGCGCAACCCGGTCGGCGCTATTGTGCCGAAAATGGAGACATTCCTGATTTCCGGTCGCACTTGCAAACCGTGAGCCCATCGGTACTGAACGAAATCAGGAATGTCCCCCTTTTCAAGCCCGCACGAAGCCTGGCTGCGACTGGTTCACGCGTCCGGTATCGGCAACAGCCGGCTGCTCGAATTGATTGGGGCCTTCGGTACCGTCGAGGCGGTCGTAGCCGCCTCCCGCGCGGAGCTGAGGCGCCGCGGGCTCACCGAAACGACCATCACAGCAATATCGGCGCCGGATGCGAAACGTCTGGAAAAGGACCTCGTCTGGCTCGACAGCCCTTCGCACCATCTGCTGCCGATCACTTCGCCCGAGTATCCCGCGCTGCTTCGGGAGATCCCCGATCCGCCGCCCGCACTGTTCGTCAACGGGATGCTCGACGCCCTTCCGACCCCGCAGATCGCCATCGTCGGCAGCCGCAATCCAACGCCGGCGGGTGCCGAGAATGCCTTCGAATTCGCCCGCCATCTGTCCGCGTGCGGTCTGACGATTACGAGCGGGCTCGCACTGGGTATTGACGCCGCTGCGCACCGGGGCGCACTGGCCGGCCCGGGCCGCACTGTCGCGGTGTGCGGCACGGGAGCGGACCGGGTATACCCGGCGCGAAATCGCAGCCTAGCCACCGAGATCGTCCGCACCGGCGCCCTGGTGAGTGAGTTCCCGCCCGGTACCCCGCCGCTGCGCGAGCACTTTCCGCAACGCAACCGGATCATCAGCGGCCTGGCCCTCGGCACGCTGGTGGTCGAGGCCGCCGAACGCAGCGGCTCGCTGATCACGGCGCGGCTCGCTGGTGAGCAGAGCCGCGAGGTCTTTGCGATTCCCGGCTCGATCCATAACCCGCTGGCACGAGGCTGCCACAAATTGATCCGGCAGGGCGCCAAGCTCGTCGAATCCGCCGCGGACATCTTTGAAGAGCTGAGCGCGATTGCCGGTGCTTTGGCCGACTCGGGACAGGCGTTGCAACGCGTCGCATCCGACTCACCGAGGCCGTCACCGGATCGCGACGAGTCGTATGAACTGCTGCTCGAGGCGCTTGGTTTTGAGCCCGCGCCGGTCGACCGGCTCGTCGAGCGCACTGGATTGACGGCCACGGAGCTTTCCTCCATGCTGCTGATCCTGGAGCTCGAGGGGCACGTGAGATCGGTCCCCGGCGGGGCCTACAGCCGGGTGAGGTCATGAAATGAAGGAAAACGTGCTCGACGTGCTCATGTATCTGTTCGAGACGTACATCGATACCGACGACGAGCCGGAGCCGGATCGCAACGAACTGCGCGACGAGCTCGAGCGCGCCGGATTCAGGGACCGCGAGATCGACCACGCACTCGAATGGCTCGACGGGCTTTCGAGCCTGCAGGGCTCACAGGCGGCGCGGCGGGCACCGACCGCCTGCGCCATGCGCATTTTTAACGACACCGAGCAGGCCCGGCTCGATGCCGCCTGCCGGGGGTACGTCACGTATCTCGAGCAGATCGCGATTCTGAGCCCCGCCCAGCGGGAGCTCGTGATAGACCGGCTCATGGCGCTCGGCGCGCCGGATATCGATGTCGAGCAGATCAAGTGGGTGGTGCTGATGGTGCTTTTCAGTCAGCCGGGCCAGGAGGCTGCGTATGCGCGCATGGAGGATCTCGTGTTCGAGGACCGCAGCGGTCCCGTGCACTAGGGTCTGATAACGCTGGCCCTGTCCTTCCGGATTTCTCCCGTCGACCGCGGCCTGCCCGCGGTTTATTTTTCTGGAGGACGGGTTCGAGCGCGCAGGATAATGTCATGGCTGCGAAAAACCTGCTGATCGTCGAGTCGCCGGCCAAGGCGCGGACACTCGAGAAATATCTGGGCCCGGATTTCGCGGTTCTGGCCTGCTATGGGCACGTGCGCGACCTCATTCCGAAGGAAGGCGCCGTCGATCCCGACAACGACTTCGCCATGAACTACCAGGTCATCGAGCGTAACGAGAAACACGTGAATGCGATCGCTCGCGCGGTCAGGAAAGCCGAGGCCCTGTATCTCGCGACGGACCCGGACCGTGAAGGCGAGGCGATAGCCTGGCACCTGTGCGAATTGCTGACCGAGCGCGGGCTCCTCGACGAAAAGGCTGTTTACCGCGTCGCGTTCGACGAAATCACGAAAAGCGCGGTGACCCATGCGGTCAACCATCCACGGCGGCTTTCCAATGAGCTCGTGGACGCCCAGCAGGCGCGCCGCGCTCTCGACTATCTGGTCGGCTTCAATCTTTCGCCGCTGCTATGGAAGAAGGTGCGTCCCGGCCTCTCGGCCGGCCGCGTGCAGAGCCCCGCGCTGCGCCTCATCGTGGAGCGCGAGGAGGAGATCGAGGCTTTCGAGCGCCGCGAATACTGGACCATAGACGCGGATGCAGACAAGGACGGCAAGTTGTTCGCAGCGCGGCTCGTCGAGTTCAACGGCGAGAAAATCGAACAGTTCACTTTCACTCGGGAAGACGATGCGCGTGCCGCGGAGCGCGCGCTGCTGGACGCGGCACAGGGCGTGCTGACGGTAGCGAAGGTCGAAAAGAAGGAGCGCCGCCGCAATCCGGCGTCGCCGTTCACCACTTCCACGTTGCAGCAGGAAGCCTCGCGCAAGCTTCGCTTCGGCGCCCAGCGCACCATGCGCATCGCGCAGAAGCTCTACGAGGGCATCGACGTCGGTGACGGCTCGGTCGGCCTGATCAGCTACATGCGCACCGATTCCGTCTCGCTGGCCAGGGAGGCCATCGAGGATATCCGCGCCACCATCCAGTCGCGCTACGGCGCGGCGAGCCTGCCGGACAAGCCGCGCTTTTATAAAACCAAGGCGAAGAACGCCCAGGAAGCCCACGAGGCGATCCGGCCGACCTCCACGGCACGAACGCCCGAGGACCTGGCGCGCCGGCTGGATGCCGATCAGCTCAAGCTCTACACCCTGATCTGGCAGCGCACCGTGGCCTGTCAGATGACACATGCCGTGTTCGACACGGTCACGCTGGATCTGCTCGCCGGTCCCGACGGCGAACACCGCCACCGCTTCCGGGCCAACGGCTCGACGCTCAAGATGCCCGGCTTCATCGCCGTCTACCAGGAGGGCCGCGACGACCGTGAAGCGGACGAGGATGCCGAGCGCATTCTGCCGACAGTCAGTGAGGGCGAGCGACTCGGGCTTGCAGCCATCCGGCCGGAGCAGCATTTCACAGAACCGCCGCCGCGCTTCTCGGAGGCGAGCCTGGTCAAGGCACTGGAGGAATTCGGCATCGGCCGGCCGTCCACTTACGCGAGCATTATTTCGACGCTGCAGAATCGCGAGTACGTGGAAATGGACGCGCGCCGCTTCTTCCCCACCGATATCGGTCGCATCGTCAACAATTTCCTGACCCGACACTTCACTCGCTACGTGGATTACGACTTCACTGCCCGCATGGAGGACGCGCTGGATGCCATTTCGCGCGGCGAAAAGGACTGGAAACCTCTCATGAAAGGTTTCTGGGAACCTTTCAGCAAGCGGGTCAAAGAGAAAGAAGTTTCCGTCAGCCGCGAGGAGGTCGCGCAGGCCCGCGAGCTTGGCACCGACCCGGTCAGCGGTCGTCCGGTCAGCGTGCGCATGGGCCGCTACGGCCCGTTCGTGCAGATCGGCACGAAGGACGATGAGGAAAAGCCGAAGTTCGCAGGCTTGCGGCCCGGGCAGAAGATGGACGGCATCGACCTCGCCGGGGGACTCGAGCTCTTCAAGCTGCCGCGAGAGCTCGGCATGACGCCGAACGGCGAGCCCGTCTCGGCAAGCATCGGCCGCTTCGGCCCGTACGTCAAATATGGCGACAAGTTCGTCTCCATGCGCGACGACGATCCGTATACCGTCGATCTCGATCGCGCGCTCGAGCTCATTCGCGCCAAGCAGGAATTGGATGCGAAGCGCCTGATCAGGGACTTTCCGGAAGCAGGCATTCAGATCCTGAATGGCCGCTACGGGCCTTACATTACCGACAAAACCAAGAACGCGCGCATCCCGAAAGATCGCGACCCGAAAAGCCTGTCGCTCGAGGAGTGCCGCACGCTGCTCGAGCAGGCGCCTGCGCGAGGCCAGCGACGCGGCGGGACGAAGGTGTTGAAGAAAAAGGCGGCGGCGCGCAAGAAGCCGGCCGGACGCAAGACGCCAGCCGGCCGTAAGAAAAAAGCCGGACGCAAGTCCGACCCTGGCGGCCGCAAAACCCCGGTTGCCTGAGACATGGCGGCGGTGGACTTCGCCATCCGCAAGGCCTGCCGCGCGCTGGACGACGACGGGCTGATCGCTTATCCGACCGAGGCCGTCTTTGGGCTAGGATGTCGGCCCGATTCGGCAATTGCGACCTTGCGCCTCGCGACGCTCAAGCAGCGCGATTTGCGCGCCGGGTTCATTTTGATCGCGGCCCACCGCTCCCAGCTCGATCCGTACCTGGCGCCCTTGACTGCGCGCATCGAGCGCCGGTTGCGCTCGAGCTGGCCAGGGCCCGTGACCTGGATAGTGCCCGCCAGCCTCGACGCCCCGGAGTGGATTACCGGCGGCCGCGAAACCATCGCCGTGCGCGTGACGGCGCACCCGCTCGCCAGCCGCTTATGCGCCAGCTTCGGCGCCGCGATTGTCTCCACCAGCGCAAATGTCGCCGGCCGCCCGCCGGCGCGCACGGCGCTGGGTGCCCGCAGGCGCTTCGGCACGCGGATCGACGTCATCGTGCCGGGGAAAGTGGGCAGCGCAGCGCGCCCGACCGAAATCCGCGACGCCCTCACCAATGAGATCCTGCGCGCCTAGCGGCTTGTTCGATGGCACCGAAACAGGACAGTGTGCTTCTGCCCGACACCGAGTCGGTCGCAGCCTTTCTGCGTTCGCTGCAGGAGGAGATCATGGCAGAGATCGAGCGCCTCGACAGCAGCGCTTGTTTCCGGCGTGACCGCTGGAAACGCGCCGAAGGGGGCGGCGGGGAGACCTGCGTGCTGACGGATGGTGCGGCCTTCGAGCAGGCCGGCGTCGCTTTCTCGCGCATCCACGGCGATACGCTGCCGCCCGCTGCAACCGCGCGGCGACCGGAGCTTGCCGGCTGCCGCTACCTGGCGACCGGCGTGTCGGTGGTGCTGCATCCGCGCAATCCGTACGTGCCGATCGCACACGCCAATCTGCGCTTCTTTACCGCCGGGCGGACCGATGCGGAGCCCGTCTGGTGGTTCGGCGGAGGCTTCGACCTCACGCCTTGTTACGGCTTCGCGGAGGACGTGCTGCACTGGCATCGTACTGCACGCTCAGCTTGCGCGAGCTTCGGCGAGGATCTTTATGCCGAGCTCAAGGCCTGGTGCGACGGGTATTTCCGGATCCGCCATCGCGACGAAGTGCGCGGCGTCGGCGGGCTGTTTTTCGATGACCTCAATCGCTGGGACTTCACGACCTGTTTCGCGTTCACGCGCAGCGTGGGCAACCATTTCCTGCCGGCATATGTGCCGATCTTCGAGCGCCGCAGGCACACCCCCTATGCGGATCGCGAGCGCAGCTTTCAGCTCCTGCGCCGGGGCCGCTATGTGGAATTCAACCTGATCTACGATCGCGGCACCTTGTTCGGCCTGCAGTCGGGGGGGCGATCTGCGTCCATCCTCATGTCCCTGCCGCCACTCGCGCGCTGGGAATATGACTGGCGGCCGGAGCCCGGTTCACCCGAAGCGAGACTTGCAGACGAATTCCTGAGACCGCGGGACTGGCTGGGGGAGGAGGACGCTTGACCGGCCCGCCTTTTCATCTGGCCTTCCCGGTCGGGGACCTCGACGCGTCGCGGGATTTCTATTGCGGCGCGCTCGGTTGTCGCGTCGGCCGCGAATCCGGACAATGGATCGATTTCGATTTTTTCGGACATCAGATCACGGCACATCTGACGCAATACCGGGATCAGCCAGAGGTGAATACCGTGGATGGCGACCGGGTGCCCGTGCGACATTTCGGCGTCATTCTCGACTGGGAGGCCTGGCAGGCCCTCGTCGAGCGGCTCGAGCAACGCGGCACTCCGTTCCTGATTGCGCCACGCGTGCGGTTCCGCGGGCAGGCCGGCGAACAGGCGACGCTGTTCATCACTGACCCGTCCGGAAACGCGCTCGAGTTCAAGGCATTCCGCGACCCGTCGCGCATTTTCGAGCGCGACCGGGACTAATGGGGACATTCCTGATTTCGCATTGCAGGCCCTTTGCTGATGCGGGCACGCACTTTGAAATCAGGAATGTCCCCAGGGATCAAGCCTGTCGCAGCAGAATCAGTCCGGCCAGCACGAGAATCAGTGCCCAGGTTCCGAGCGACCCGTACAACCGGCCGAACGACTCCCCGCCGGCCCGCGCAAGTCCCCAGGCATGCAGCAGCCGGGAGACGATCAAGGTGATGCCGAAGGCATGCATGAGCCAGCCCGTCACGCCGCCCATCTCGGCTAGCAGCATGAGGACCAGCGCAAGCGGCACAAACTCCACGAAGTTCGCGTGCACGCGAATCGTACGCTCCAGCGGCTCATGGCCGCCAGAACCGACGCCGACCCTGTAGCGGCGGCGCGCCAGCGACACACGCATGGCAAGGGCGATCATCAGGATGCCGCACAAGGCGGCGTATATGCTCGTGATTGGCGCACCCATGGCGTGGATTCCTCGCTGCTTGTAGAGGTCGACTCAGGGCTCCGTGAATCCTGCGATCACGGCGGCATAGATTTCGACGGCCTCGAACAGATTGCCGAGCCGCAGGTTTTCGTTCGCCGCGTGCTGATTGTTGTCGTGGTTCGCGACCGGCAGGATAACGACGGGTGCATCGAGCCGCTCGCGAATATGGTACAGCGGCAGGCTGCCGCCCATCGTCGGCATCAGAATCAGCTCTTCGCCGACGGCTTCGCGCATCACGGCAATCAAGGCCTTCGCTCCCGGCGAATCCATGATGGTGCGCACGGCCGGGTAGCCGCTATCGCTCCAGGAAACCTGCGCGACCCGTGCATGAGCGCGCAGCGTCTTCGGGTCCGGCAAATCGCTGACGATGTAATAACCCTGGGCGCGTATGTGCGCGTCGACGAGCTCGCGTGCCTTCTTCGGGGTGAGATCCGGCACGAGGCGTAGCCCCACGGAGGCTGTCGCGCTCACGGGGATCGCATTCGCCGCTGCTTCGCCGACCGCCCCCGCGCGCAGGCCTTTGATGTTGAGCGCGGGCTCCAGCAAGCGCTCTTCGAGCCTCTGCCCGCCACCCTCCGTGTGCCCCAGCGCCAGCTCATCGACGAGTGCGGCATCGACGGACGGAGCCGCCTCGATCGCCGCCCGCTCGGCCGGCGTCGGGGACACAACATCTTCGTAGAAACCATCGATCTGAATCCGTCCCTCGGGGCTGCGCATGCCCGCGAGCAGATGCACGAGCATCGCAGCCGGATTCGGTGCCCAGTTGCCGTAGTGACCACTGTGCACGGCGTTCGCAGGCCCGAACACGGTGATGTCCAGCCCGCTCACGCCGCGCACGCCGAACGCGAGCTGCGGCCGGCCGGACTGGTGGCGCGGCCCGTCGCAGAACAGCCAGAGATCCGCGGCAAGCAGCTCGGCGTGACGCTGAAGCATCGAAGCGAGATGCGGCGAGCCGGCTTCCTCCTCGCCTTCGAAGAAAAATTTGAGGTTCACCGCGCGCCGGATATCCGCGGCGGCGAGGGCATCCAGGGCGTGCGCGATGGCCACGATCGGCGCTTTGTCGTCACCGGCCGAACGCGCATACACCCGCCAGTCCGGATCGAGCGCCGCCTCGATATCCTCGAGCTCGACCAGTCCGGCACCGTCTTCGAGCCGGCCGTCGCGCAACACGGGCGTCCATGGCTCAGATGCCCACTTTCCCGGCTGCACGGGCTGCCCGTCATAGTGCACGTAAATCATGAGCGTGAAGCCGGCGCCCGGTGCGGACAGCTCGCCATAGACGGCCGGCGGACTGCCGTCCGTTTCGAGCAGGCGTGCGTCAATGCCGCGGCGCTGGAGCATGCCGACGATGTGTTCGGCATTGCGGCGAATGTTTGCGGCGTCCGAGGCGACGTTCGGGATACCCAGCAGCTCGATGAACTCGCGCAGCATCTCATGCTGATGCTCGTCGACGTGTGTCTGCGCAGCGGCCGAGGCTGCCCGGACCCGTGTCTCGGCGGAATGAGCGGCCGGCGCCGGCAACGCGAGAACCAGCAAAGCCGCCAAACAGCGAAGCTCAACCGAACCCCACGGCTTCAACATGTGGATCGTTTGCGGGCCGGCGTGGCGAGACGCGCGCATTCCCGATGGCGGAAGCATCTCAGCAGATGGTCGTTGACCATGCCCGTCGCCTGCA
>JACDCP010000033.1 GCA_013817465.1 Gammaproteobacteria bacterium
AGCCTTTACGCGCATAACCAGACGCTGCTCAAGAGCGTTGGCGACTGGGTCGCTCCCCGCGAGGCGATCGCCACGGTCGGCGACAGCGGCGGGCGCTCGGAGCCTGCGCTCTATTTCGAAATCCGCCGCGAGCGGCAACCGCTGAATCCGCACCAGTGGATCAGCCAGAAGCTCGCCAGCGAAAACTGATCGCGACGAGGCGCCATGCGCCGGCGAGGCTGCGGTCATTCCACGCGGTTCTCTGCAGCCCGGAATCACGATCTCCGGTCGACCCCCGGACAGTCCGGCTGACCTTCGATTGGAGGCAGGCGGGCGCTATGCTATCGTGATTCCCGCCGGGGACCGTCCCCGCCCAGATCGGGGATTGTTCCCCGGAGCCACTATGTCACTGAGAGCAAGAAGCGTACTGGTGCTGGTCATCGGCACTGTGCTCGGCCTGTCGCTGTCCTTTGGCGGCGGCGTGCTGGCGGAGCGCGGTGGACCCGAGACCGACGAGACCCTGCCGTGGGAGGAAGCGCGGCTGCTGGCCGAGGTGTTACAGCGGGTCAAGCGCGATTACGTGGAGCAGGTCGACGATCACGACCTCATCGAAGCGGCCATCCGGGGCATGGTCGCGGATCTCGACCCGCATTCCGCTTTCCTCGATTCCGACGAGTACGAGGAAATCCGCATCAGCACGACCGGCAACTACACCGGCGTCGGCCTCGAGGTCAGCCTCGAGGAGGCCGAGGACGGCCAATCCAAGCAGGTGCGCGTGATTGCGCCGATCGACGATACGCCGGCCGACCGCGCGGGAATCCGTTCCGGCGACGCCATCATCAGCATCGATGGCATGCCCGTCGATCCCGAGAATCTCGGCGATACCGTGAATCGCATGCGCGGCGAGTCCGGCACTCAGGTGCGCATCGCCATCATGCGCTCTGGCGTAGCGGAACCGCTCAGCTTCACGTTGACGCGGGATCACGTGCTCGTGAGAAGCGTCAAGCACGAGATGCTCGAACCCGGCTACGGCTACATCCGCATCACACACTTCAGCGAGACCACGGCGAGGGATCTCGACGAAGCCCTGGCCGTCCTGCAACGGCAGAGCGAGGACGGCTTGCGAGGCCTCATCCTCGATCTGCGCAACAACCCGGGCGGAGTGCTGGACTCGGCCGTGGACGTCTCGGACGCGTTTCTCGACGAAGGCACCATCGTCACGGCCGACGGGCGCGTCAGCGAGGCGCGGTTCAGCATGGAGGCCAAAGCGGGCGACGCCCTGCGCGGCGAGGATCTGGTGGTGCTCGTCAATTCCGGCTCCGCATCGGCCTCGGAGATTGTCGCCGGCGCGCTGCAGGACAACCACCGCGCCCTGCTGGTCGGCAGCGCGACCTATGGTAAAGGCTCGGTGCAGACGGTCATGCCCCTGTCGCAGGGCCGCGCGATCAAACTGACCACATCGAAGTACTACACGCCTTCGGGGACTTCGATTCACGAACGCGGCATCGTTCCGGATATCCGCATCGAAAACGACGACATGGACGCGGCCCAAATCGCCCAGCTCCCCGAGCTCGAAGGGCATCAGGGGCTCGCGAAGGATTACGAGCTGCGCGCCGCCTTGCAGGCCTTGCAGGACAAGCGCATCGCGCATATTCCTACTGGCGCCGACCGCCAGTAGATATTTCGCATCTGTCGGAGCGACCGCGACCTGCCGGGCTACGACACTTTCGAAGTGCCACCCTCGATCGCACAAGCGCCCTGAGACGCACGTGTCCACCACACTCTGGATTTTCCTTGCGGTCGCGCTGGTTGCCCTGGCGGCCTTCGTGAGCTACATGCGCCGGCTCTTTCGCGAAAGCCGTGAGGCCGAGAAACGCATCGACCACTCGAAGATCCGCAAGTGGGAGGACGAGGACGACTGACCGCCGTGTCCGCTTCGTCAAAAAAAGTCATATACGCGGCCCTGATCGGCAACTCGCTGATCGCGGTCACCAAGTTCATCGCCGCGACGATCACCGGCAGCTCGGCGATGATGTCGGAAGGTATCCACTCCGTGGTCGACACCGGCAACCAGGTGCTGCTGCTGTTCGGCCTGCATCAGGCAAACAAGCCCGCCAGCGCACGATTTCCGTTCGGCCACGGCAAGGAGATTTATTTCTGGAGCTTCGTCGTCGCGATCACGATCTTCGCCATCGGGGCGGGCCTGTCACTGTACGAGGGCGTGAGGCACGTGCTGCACCCGACGCCACTCGAGAACCCGTCGATCAACTACATCGTGCTGGGCCTGGCCATGGTATTCGAGGGCGGCGCCCTGTATTTCGCGCGTCGCGAGTTCATCAAGGCGAAAGGCGAGCGCGGCTATTTCGAAGCCGTGCGCATGGGCAAGGATCCGACGCTGTTCGTCGTGCTGTTCGAGGACTCCGCGGCCATGCTCGGCCTGATCGTGGCATTCATCGGCATCCTGCTCGGTCAGCTCACCGGCATCGCCGAGTTCGACGGCATGGCGTCGGTGGCGATCGGCTTGATCCTGGCCGGTACCGCGATCTGGCTGGCCTACGAGACCAAGGGACTGCTCATCGGCGAGAGCGCCGAGCCGCGTATCGTGCAGGGCATACGCGAGTTGGCGCACGCCTCAGGCAACGTCGAGCACGTCAACGAAGTGCTGACGATGCATGTCGGCCCCGAGTACATCCTCGTTACCTTGAGCCTCGACTTCGGCGATACCCTGCCGTCGGCGGATCTCGAACGGGCCATCGCCAGACTCGACCGACAGATCAAGGAGAAATACCCGCTCGTCAAGCGCGTCTTCGTGGAAGCCGAGGCGCGCCGCGAGCACCCGGTGGTGAGCCCATGAAGCTGGACATCTACCAGGTCGACGCGTTCACTGGCCGGGTATTCGCCGGCAATCCGGCGGCAGTGTCTGGCCGTCTTAGCATCACAGGCCGACGTGGTCGCGCTCGCACCCGACATGCGGCAACTCGAAGCGCTCGGCGTCTGCGTGATCGCGAGCGCGCCGGGCGATGAGGCGGACTGCGTCTCGCGCTTCTTCGCGTCACATATCGGCATTCCCGAAGACCCGGTGACCGGCTCCGCGCACTGTACGCTGGTGCCTTACTGGGCCGAGCGCCTGGGCCGCCGTTCCCTGCACTGCCGTCAGCTCTCCCGCCGCGGCGGCGAGCTGTTCTGCGAGGCTCGCGGCGAGCGCGTCGCGATAGCCGGCCGCGCCGTTCTGTATCTGCGCGGGGAGATTCACGTCTGACACATCAGCCGGCGGGCGAGCAAAAGGCTGCGGCGTGGGCGCATCGCCTGCGACTGCCGGTCATCGTCGGAGCGCTCGCGCTCTGCGGCGCCATTATCGTAACCGGCTACGATCGCGAGAAAACCCTGCGCGTCACTGCCACGGCATTCAACTCGGTCGCCTGGCAGACTGACGACCGGCCCGCGCACACGGCGTTCGGCCATGAGCTCGAGGACGGCATGCAGGCGATTGCGGTCTCGCGCGACCTCCTCGCGCTCGGGCTCGATGCCGGTACACGGGTCCGGATCGACGGGCTGCCCGGCCAGTACATCGTGCGCGACAAGATGGCGCGGCGCTGGGAGAAACGCATCGACATCTACATGGGCGAGGATATCGAAGCGGCGCGCGAATGGGGCGTGCGTGAGGTGACCATTCACTGGCGGGAAGACTGACGAGTCCGGCCCGCCTGCCCGTGACCGCGCGTCGTGCGGGACCCGGAACGAAGAACTACAATAGCGTTCGGCCCGTTTTCACAGGTAGGACGAGTGCATTACACCGCGCGACCCGCATGGCGCAATTCGCTGTTGCGCATCGCGACAGCCCTGTTTCTGATCGTGTTCGGAATCGTGCTGTTCTATACCGCGCTCGCTGATGCCGATCCGCCGGTGCGGTTTGCCGTTGCGGGGCTCGGCGTTTTGATCGCGCTGTTTCTGCTCGCGCCGGGCATCTACGAGCATTTCGCCTGGCGATACGTGATCGCCGACCGGAGTATCGAGTGCCACCATGGGATCCTGTCACGTGACGTGAATGCCATCCGGCTGCGTGATCTGCGCAATGTGAATGTCCGTCAGTCACTCCTGCAGCGGCTGCTCGGCGTTGGCGATGTCGAGTTCTCGAGCGCCGGCGGCAGCGGCATCGAGGTGGCGTTCCGCGGCGTCGTCGATCCTCTCGGCCTGAAGCGCAAGGTGCAGGTCGTGCAGGAGGAGCAGGATGCTTTGCGGCCGCGGGCCGACGGCTGACCGCCTGCGATGAACGCGACCGCCGGCTCGAAACAGACCACGCCGGCACACGCTGCCGGCCGCATGGCAGTCCGCGGGACGCACGAAAACGTGTTGCACATCGTCAGCGAGGAATTTCCGCAGCGCGGGGTCGAGGTGCTCGATCTGGGCGCCGGCCAGGGTGGCCTGTCCCGCCGGTTGCGCGACGCCGGCTTTTGCGTGAGCGCATGCGACCTGGACCCGCGGGCCTTCGAGGTCGCGGGCATCGAGTGCCGGGGCGTCGATGCCGGCGGCGGCCTGCCTTATGCCGCTGCGAGCTTCGATCTGGTGCTGGCGGTCGAGCTCGTCGAGCACATCGAGGAGCACAGCGCGCTGTTCGGCGAAATCAGCCGCGTCCTTCGACCCGGTGGAAGGCTGCTGTTCACGACGCCGAACATCCTGTCGCTCAAGTCGCGCATGCGATTCCTGCTCAGCGGCTACTTCTACTCCTTCGGCACCCTCGACCCCGCCGTTCTCGATCCGGCATCGCAGCACATTACGCCGTTCACACTTGACCGCTATCTGTGGCGCCTGGGGCAAAGCGGCCTGAGCGTCAGCCGACTGACGACCGACAAGCTGCAGACGAGCTCGTTGTTGCTGGGCTTCCTCCTGCCATTGATCCGACTCTGGGCGCGCGCCAGCCAGGGCGCATCGCCGAGCGTGAGCATGCAGAACTCCAGCGCCGCGCTGTTCGGACGCAAGCTCGTGGTGCTGGCGCGCAAGTCGGAAATATAGAAACGCTCGGCAAGCGAATGCGCGGTGATTGCGGCCGCATGAGCGGAGCGTTGTCGACAGTGCTCGCCGACAACGGGCTCGTTCCCCGGACGGTAAGCGTATTCCGTTGCGACGCTTTGCTCGTCAGGAAAACAGGTCGCCAGTGATGGCGCTACGGCATGCGGCGCCAGATGCTGCGCGGCCGGCGGGCCGGGACGGACACCAGCACAACGCCGATCAGAATGATGAGCATGCCCGCGAACTTGCGTGGCCCGAGCGCCTCGTCCAGCCACCACCAGCCGAGCAGTGTCGCGATCGCCGGGTTGACGTAGCCGATGGTGCCGAGCTTGTCCGGGGTCGTGTTGCGGATCAGCCAGACATAAGTCGCGAACGCGAGGCAGGAGCCGAACAGCGTCAGGTAGGTCAAGGCGGCGATGCCTGAAAACGTCCAGGTCCAGCGCGCGGCCTCCCCGCTTGCGAGCCCGCCTGCGATCAGCGCGCCGCCGCCCGCGAGCATCTGCAGACCCGCGAACATGAGCGGCTCCACTTCGACCGGATTGTTGCGGTTGTAGGTCGTTCCAGTGGCCCAGCCGAGCACGGCCAGCAGGATGCCGCCCTGCGCGAGCAGGTGCGTGGAGTCGAACTTTCCCTCGGGCCAGAACATGAAGGCGACGCCGCAGAAACCGATAGCCAGACCCAGCATGCTGCGTGCTCCGAGCCGGTGCGCGTTGCGCCCGAAAGACCCGAAAAGGGCGATCCAGAGCGCCGAGCTCGCGGCGATCAGCGCCGCCTGATTGGACGCCACCCATTGCTCGCCCCAGGTGACGAAGAAGTTGCCGATCACGATCATGCAGAAACCCATGACCGCGACGGGCACCCAGTCCGCGCGACGCGCCGGCCAGCTTTGTCCGAGCAGGCGCGCGAGCAAGGTGAGCAGCAGGCCTGCGGCCGCGTAGCGCACGCCGGTCATGAGCGCAGGGGGCAGGTCCTGCACGCCAACGCGGATAGCGAGGTATGTAGAGCCCCAGACCACGTACACAACCAGGAACGCAAGCTTGAGGCGTAGTGCGTGAAGCGCGTCTCGAGTCATCATGGCTTCAAAGCACCCGGCCCGCCCTGGCCGAAACCGGCCGCCACGCAACGCCTCCGATCGTCAGGCGCGGAATTAAATCAGGAATGCCCCCATTAATCCCACTCGGTCAGACGACCGGCTGCGCGCGGCCTCGCGCGATCCGGTAGAGCACGTAGGCCAGCACCGCGACGACCGGCAGCCCCGGCAGGCCGGCCCAGGGCTCGTCCGCGATCGCGAGCACGCCTGCATCGCCGGAAACGACGATCGGTATGGCCATGAAAATGCCGATCAGGGCCTCGCCGGTGATCAATCCGGCAGCAAACAGCATGCCGGAACGCATGTTCTTCGCAGTTTCGACCGCGGAACGGCGCCGCGCACTGTAGTTTGCGGCGAGCGCGGAAAGGATGCCGCCGAAGAATATAGGCACCGACAGCTCGAGGGGCAGATAAATGCCTACCGCGACGGCGAGCACCGGTGTACGAAACCTGGCGCGCCTCGCCTTGAGAATCTCGTCGACAACAATGATCGCGATGCCGATGCCGACGCCGATGCCGACCATGGTCCACGGCAGTCCGCCGCCGAACACGCCGTTGGCCACAGAGGCCATGAGCGTCGCCTGAGGAGCGAGCAGCGGATCCGGGTGCGCTTCGGTCGGCACGCCGATGCCGTAGGCTTTGAGCAGGAGGTTGAGGATCGGCGCCAGCACGAATACTGCTGAGACCGCCCCTATGCTGAGCGCGAGCTGTTGTTTCCACGGTGTGGAGCCTACGATGTAGCCGGCTTTCAGATCCTGCAGATTATCGCCCGCGATGGCAGCGGCGCAGCAGACCACCGCGCCGATGAGGATCGCGGCGGCAGCGCCGACGGCCGAATCGGGTCCCATCAGCCACAACAGGAGAAGCGCGGCGAACAGAATAGTCGCAATGGTGATGCCGGAAATCGGGTTGTTCGACGAGCCGACCAGGCCCGCCATGTAACCCGCGACGGACGAGAACAGAAAGCCGGCTACGACCATGATCAGGGTCATGACGAGGCCGATGCCGAAGCTGTCCACAATCTGCTGGTAAAGAAAGAAAATCGGGATCACGAACAACACGATGCCGCCGAGCACGAACTGCATCGGTGTATCCATTTCGGTATGGTGCACGACGGTGCCCGAGCGGGCCGACGAGTATTGCCGCATGCCGCTCTTTACGCCCGACAGGATCGAGTTGCGCAGCGAGACGAGTGCCCAGATGCCGCCGATCAGCATGGCGCCCACGCCGAGGTAGCGGATCTGCGTCGCCCAGATCGTTCCGGCCGCATCGGTCGCGGATGCGCCGCCGGCGATCTGAGCGGCAATGACCGGGTCGCTGTCCGCGAAGAACGTCGAGTAAATCGGTATGCCGATATACCACGAGATCGCGCCACCGGCGAAAACCAGCACGGCGATGTTGAAGCCGACGATATAGCCCACGCCGAGCAGGGCGGGCGACAGGTTCGTGCCGACATAGGCAATGGTGCTCTGGCCGGCGTACGTCGCGGCCTGCGCGGTGCCGCTCCAGAGCCTGAGCCCGGTCTCGGCGAACTTGATGAGCCCGCCGGCGATGGCCGCGAAGGCCAGATACTTGAGGCCGCTGCCCGGATCCTCGCCCACCTTGAGCACCTCGGCCGTCGCGACTCCTTCGGGATACGCCAGCTTCTGCTCGACGATCAGCGAACGCCGCAGCGGAATCGAGAACAGCACGCCGAGCAGGCCGCCGAGACCGGCGATCGCCGTCACCCACCAGTAATCGAAGACCTGCCAGTAGCCGAGAATGATGAGCGCCGGCAAGGTGAAGATGACGCCCGCGGCTACCGACTGGCCGGCCGAGGCGGTGGTCTGCACGATGTTGTTCTCGAGGATGTTCGATTCGCGGAAGAAGCTCAGCACGGCCATCGAGACGACCGCGGCCGGGATGGAGGCCGAGACCGTCAAGCCGGCGAACAAACCGAGGTAAGCATTGGCGCCGGCCAGCACCACGGCCAGCACGACGCCGAGGATCATGCCCTTGACGGTGATCTGCGGCGGCGGAGTATCGGAGCGCATTTGTCGGTCTCTTTTTGTCGTGAGTCACCCCCTCCACTCCGGGGAGGGGCCAGGGGGAGGGCTACCAGCCGCAGCTTTGGCCTTCGTTCTGCTCCTCGAGCCAGCCCATCAGCGGCTCGAAGTAATCGATGATCGCCGAGGCATCCATTTCGCCGGACCCCGTCGCCGCCTCGAGCGCCTCAGGCCAGGGCTGGCTCGCGCCGAGCTCCATCATCGACCACAACCGGGCGCCCGCGGCCTCATTCTCGTAAATCGAGCACTCATGGATCGGCCCTTCGTGTCCACCGGCCTCGCACAGCGCGCGGTGGAACTGGAACTGCAGGATGTGGGCCAGGAAGTAGCGCGTGTACGGCGTGTTCGCCGGAATGTGATACTTCGCGCCCGGGTCGAAGTCTTCCTCGCTGCGCGGCACCGGCGCGGAGACCCCCTGATACTGCCTGCGCAGGTCCCACCAAGCCGCGTTGTACGCCTCCGGCGGGATCTTGCCGGCGAACACGTCCCAACGCCACTGGTCGATGAGCTTGCCGAATGGCAGGAACGCAATCTTGTCGAGCGCGAGCTTCATCTGCTGGTTGATGACCGCCTCGTCGCTCGTCGCCACATCCTCGGCTAAACCGATTTCAGCCAGGTAAGCAGGGGTCATCGACAAGGTCATGGTATCGCCGATGCCCTCGTGGAAGCCGTCGTGAGCGCCGGACTTGTAGAGCGGCGGCAGGTCCCTGTAGGCGAGGTAGTAATAGATGTGGCCCAGCTCGTGGTGCAGCGTGGATAAATGCTCGAAAGTCGGCAACACGCACTGCTTGATGCGCACGTCCTCGCCGCCGTCGAGCGGCCAGGCGCTCGCGTGACATACCACGTCACGATCGCGAGGCTGCGTGAGCATCGAGCGCTCGTAGAAGGTGTCGGGCAGCTCGGGCATGCCCAGGGAAACAAAGAAGTTTTCTCCGGTCTTCGCCATGCGCACCGCGTCGTAGTCCTGTTCCTCGAGGGCTGCGGTGACATCGACGCCGGGCACGCCGGGGAAAGGCTCGACGAGCGGGTAGATGTTGCCCCACTCCTGCGCCCACATGTTGCCGAGCAGATGAGCGGGAATCGGCTCGCCGGCAGGCACCCTCTCCTCTCCATATTCCTCGGCGAGCTGGTCGCGGACATAGCAGTGCAGCTCATCGTACAGCGGCTTCACCTGACCCCAGAGCCGTTCGGCCTCCTGCTCGAACTCCGCTGGCGACATCTCGTATTTCGATTTCCACAGCTCGCCCAGATTGTCGAAGCCGAGCTCGCGCGCGCCGGCGTTCGTCAGCTCGACGAAGCGACTGTACCCGTCGCGCATCTGCGGCGAAATCGTGCGCCAGCCGGTCCAGAGGTCGAGAAGCTGATCGTAATCGCGGCTGTCGGACATGATCTCCACCATCTCGGGCAGATCGAGGCAGTCGTCGCCCTCGGCGCCCTCGGGGCAGTACTTGGCGGCGCCGTAGGTGCCCTCCATCTCCGTCGTGATGCGCGCGAGCTCGGCGCGCTTTGCCGGATCGTCAGGCGCCGGCGCTGATGTGCCGAGCTTGAGCAGCATGATCTGGCGCTCTGCATCCGGGCTCATTTCCGTGCCTTCGTATTGCGCGGCCTCCTCAACGGCCCGGGTGAAGAACTCGAGCGAGCGCTCGCTCGCGCCCGCTGCAATGACGGCGGTGTCCTTGGTGATATAGGTGGCGCGCACCCACTCGGCCGCGCCGGTTTCGCGGTTCAGTTCCTCCAGCTCGTCATTGATGCGCGCAACGAACTCCTCGGGCGTCTCTGCCGGCTTCGCGGCATCCGCTTCGATGTTCGCGGGTGCGCTGACCGTGCTGTCGCAAGCGGAAAGGGCCAGACCGGCGAGCGCGGCCAGAAGCCATGCAATCTTCATGATCTACCTCGGGGCTGCCTGGCCAAGGTTCAACTGAGACCGTCACTGGCGGAAGCACGAGCGAACCGGCTAGTGCACACCGCCCATCAGCTTCCGGATAGGTTTGACGAAGACGAGCAACAGCAAACCGGAGCCGACGGTCATGAAAACGACTTGCAGGTAAAGATCCGGCATCTGATCAATCGCGTCGTGGTCGAACCGGCCGGCGATGAGCCCGGCGATCAGGTTGCCGAGCGCGGTGCCCAGGAACCAGACGCCCATCATCTGGCTGACGAAACGGCGTGGCGCGAGCTTGGTGACCGAGCTCAGGCCCACCGGACTGAGAGTCAGCTCGCCCATGGTGTGCAGCAGGTAAGTCATGATGAGCCAGGTCGGCGCCACGGAGTTGCCGGCGGTGATGAGCTGCGCGGCAAAAATCATGACGACGAAGCCGAGCCCCAGGAAGATCAGGCCGAAGCCGAACTTGAACGGCGTGGACGGCTCCAAATTGCGGCGGGCCAGCCCCACCCACAAGGCGGCGTAGAGCGGCGCCAGCGCAATGATAAAGAAGGAGTTGAGCGACTGGAACCAGCCGGCGGGGATCTCCCAGTTGAAGGCATCGACGATACGGTCTGTGTAACGCTCCGCAAACAGATTGAACGTCGAGCCCGCCTGCTCGAAGCCCGCCCAGAAGATGGCCGTGGCCAGGAACAGCACAATGATGACTACGAAACGCTTCTTCTCGACGGTGTCCAGGCCCGCCCAGAAAAACATGTAGGCGAAGTAGCAGGCCGCGATGATCACGATCGCGTAAGTGGTCCTGGTCGCCAGCGCCTCGGCATCGAAACGGATCACGCCGGAAAGCGCGAGAAAAGTCACCAACGCGATCAGCAGCAAGCCTGCGCCGACGCCGATCCAGCCCTTCTCGAAACCGGCGCCGACGTCGCTGTCGTCCTTGTGGTGGGCATGCGCGCCGGCCTCACCGAGATGCCGCTGCGTGAGCTTGTACTGGACGAGGCCGAAGAACATGCCGACCCCCGCAGCGGCGAAACCGTAATGCCAGCCGAAACGCTCGCTCTCGCCGAGCGTGCTGCACACCAGCGGCCCGAGAAATGCGCCGAGGTTGATGCCCATGTAGAAAATCGTAAAACCGGCATCGCGTCGCGCGTTGTCGCGCGTATACAGCTCACCGACGATGGCGCTGATATTGGGCTTGAGCAAGCCGGTTCCGATTACGACCAGCACCAGGCCGACAAAAAACGCCTGCATCGTCGGGATCGCGAGCACGAAGTGCCCGCACATGATGACTATGCCGCCGTAGAATACGGAGCGCTGCGCGCCGAGCAGGCGGTCGGCTATCCAGCCGCCGGGCAGGGCGACCAGATAGACGGCCGCTGTGTACAGACCGTAAATCGCGGTCGCGGTCTGATCGGTGAAGCCGGCGCCACCGTCCTCCACTGCATCGACCATGAACAGCACGAGCAGGGCGCGCATGCCGTAATAGCTGAAGCGCTCCCACATCTCTGTGAAAAACAGCGTGTAAAGTCCGCGCGGATGTGCGCCCGACTGCGGTAACTCTCCGGGTACGGCGGATTCGACTGTGGCGTCTGTCATGCTTCTTGATGCTTTTTCTGTCGGCCCATGACGTTTACCGTGCTATGGTTTACGGACAATCGAAGCCGGAGTCAAGACAGGGCGTGTCTTGCAGGTCATTCTACAGCTCCGGCTCCGGAACTAATTCTGCGGAGTCACATCGAACAGGAGTAGACCTTACCAGGACAGAATCGCGACATAACGTGTCTGGAGTCAGCATGAAAAATCTCTGCAACGGGATTCTCTCGGTTCGCGGACGGGCGGCGACCAGCGTGCTGGCAATGACGCTTGCCGCCTGCGCCGCCACCCTGCAACCCGAGGATATCAACGAGACAGCCCATGCCGTGCAGCCGATCGAAGTTTCGGCCTCGCGAGTGGACAAGGTCAGCGTCCGACCGGGACGCGACATTCCGCAGACCCTGTCACCAATGACGATATTCACCGCTGAGGATATCCACGGCAGCGGTTATCGTGACATCGGCAGCGCCCTGCAGTCGTTGTCACCGTTCGTCGGTGGCCGCTGACGGGTCACCGTCCTCGCCGGCCTGACGACTGAACGGACCGTCACTTCGTATCGCCCGGAGCGCGCCGCTTTCCGGCTCTGAAAAGTCCTGGATGGACTGTTCAGAGCTTCCCTGGATTCCGTTTCGGCGGTACCTTGCCGCGTATCGGTAAAGCACGATCGGGGAGTACCCGCTCGAGCCCCGTCTCCAGGAGCAGAATCACGTGAAGCGAACCGCACGACCGCGCCCATTGCTGGCGTCTGTGTTTTTTCTCACCCTTGCCGGCGGTTTGCCGGCTGCCGGCGCGGCGCCGGCAGAAGACGCCGGAGGATCCCCGGACGTGAGCGAACGGATTTTCGACTTTCCTTATCTGACCAGCGAGCTCCCGAACGGCCTGCGCGTGATCATCGTGCCCACGGACTATCCGGACGTCGTCACGCTGCAGGTGCCGGTGCAGACCGGTTCGCGCAACGAAGTCGAGGAAGGCAAGTCCGGTTTTGCGCATTTCTTCGAGCATATGATGTTTCGCGGCACGGAGAAGTACCCGCCGGATCTCTATGGCTCGATCATGAAGAACGCAGGCGCCGATCAGAACGCGTACACGACGGACGACTACACGAATTACCACGTGACGTTCACCAGGCCGGATCTGGAGAAAGTCATCGAGGTCGAGGCCGATCGCTTTCGGAATCTGAAATATTCCGAGGAGCAGTTCCGGACCGAGGCGCAGGCAGTCAAGGGCGAATACCTGAAGAATTACTCGAATCCGCTGCAGAAGCTCTTCGAGACCCTGCAGGAGCGCGCCTTTACGGTGCACCCGTACCGGCACACGACCATGGGCTTCATTGCGGACATCGAGGACATGCCGAACCAGATGGAGTACTCGAAGTTGTTCTTCGATCGCTGGTACCGGCCGGGCAAAACGAACCTGATAGTTGTCGGTGATGTCGACCCTGAGGCGACGTTCCGGCTCGTCAAGAAACACTGGGGCCGCTGGAAGCCGGGCGACTTCTCGATCGAAATACCGCAGGAACCGCCGCCGGAGGCGCCTGCCTACGCGCACGTCGAGTGGGACGCGCCGACCCAGCCCTGGTATGTCATGGCCTTCCGCGGACCGGCGTTCGATGCGAACGAGATGGCGATGCCGGTCATGGACATCGTATCGCAGATTTTCTTCTCCGAATCGTCCGATCTTTATCAGAAGCTCGTCATCGAGGAACAGCTCGTCGACCAGCTCTTCCCGTACTTCCCCAACCAGATCGACCCGGGGCTGCTCGTGGTCGGGGCGCGACTGACCGATCCGGAGCACGCCGCGGCCGTGCGCGACGCGATCCTGGACACGCTCGTGCAGGTCCGCAGTGAGCGCGTCGATGAGGATGAGCTCGAGCGAACCAAGGCACGGCTGCGATATGGGTTCGCGGCGCAGATGGACAGCTCCGAAGCGATCGGCGCGATTCTCGCGAGCTACGCGCATTTCGAGCGCATGCCCGTGGAGACGATCAACGCGCTGTATCGCAGCTACGATGCCGTTACCTCCGACGATGTTCTCGAGTATGCGAACCGATATTTCATCGACAACGGTCGCACCGTCGTGACGCTGTCGCACGAGGCCTCCATGCAGGCGGTTGCCGGAACGCCGTCTATCGATGCGCGTGTCGCGCAGCTCGCAGAGCGCGAGACGGCCACGCTGAACGTCATCGAAATGCGCTCCGATACGGCGCCGCTGGTGGATTTATCGCTGGTATTCCACACCGGTGCGGTGGCCGACCCGGCCGGCAAGCGCGGCCTCGCTGTGCTGACAGCCGCCATGGTCACGGACGGCGGTTCCCTGATGCGCACGATTCAGGAGATCAATGACGCCATGTATCCGATGGCCGCAAGTTTCGATGCGCAGGTCGACAAGGAAATGACGCGGTTGTCAGGCAGCATCCACAAGGACAATCTGGAGGCCTGGTACCGGCTGGCGCGCGAGCAGCTCTTGAGCCCCGGATGGCGCGAGGAAGATTTCGAGCGTCTGAAGACGCAGCAGATCAACGCCGTGCGGACTGACCTCGTCGGCAATAATGACGAAGAGCTGGGCAAGGAAGTCCTCTACCGATTCATCTACGGCGACGACCATCCATACGGCAGCCTGAATTTCGGCGCCACGGACGACATCGAGCGGATGACGCTCGGCGACGTCAAGGCTTTCTATGCGCAACACTACACGCGCAACAACCTGACCGTGGGGATTGCCGGCGGATACGACGCCGGTTTCGTGGCGCGCCTCGAGGAAGATTTCGCCAGCATTCCCGCAGGCCGGAGCGAAGCCGTCGAGCTGCCGCCTGTGCCGGGCGCCCGGGCGCATGCGGCACGTATCATCGAGAAGGAAACGCCGGCGGTCGCCGTGTCTTTCGGCTTTCCCATCGATGTGCGGCGCGGCGACGACGACTGGGTGGCGCTCTGGCTGGTTCGCTCCTGGCTCGGCGAGCACAGGAATTCCAACGCGCAACTCTACCAGCGCATCCGCGAAACGCGCGGCATGAACTATGGCGATTACGCGTACATCGAATATTTCCCGCGCGGCATGTTCCAGTTCTACCCGGATCCGAATCTCGGCCGGCGACAGCAGATTTTCCAGGTCTGGCTGCGGCCGCTGCGCGACAATAACGACGCGCATTTCGCGACGCGCGCCGCGTTGTACGAGATGCAGAAAGTGCTGGAAAACGGTTTGACGGAGGAGGAGTTCGAAGCTTCGCGTAATTTCCTGAACAAATTCGTCAGCCTGCTGACCAAGACGCAATCACGCCAGCTCGGCTACGCCATCGACAGCGAGTACTACGGTTTGCAGGGATTCGCAGAGTACGTGCGCGCCGGCCTCGCCGGCCTGACCGTCGAGGAAGTCAACCGCGCCATTCGCCGGCATCTGCAGACCGACGACGTGAAATTCGTCTTTGTGACGGCGGATGCCGGGGACCTGCGTCGCCGCCTCATCGCCAATGAACCTTCGCCGCTCGAATACAACTCGCCGAAGCCCGAGGATCTGCTCGAGGAAGACCGCATCATCCAGGTGCTGCCGCTGGCGTTTATCGAGCAAAACGTCGAAGTCGTGCCGGCCGACACGCTTTTCAGGTAGGGCCGAGTTTATTCGGCGCTCGCGTGCCTGGCCGGCTGAAGCCGGCGCTACAGGTTTTCGGCAAGAAACGCCTCGATCCGCTCGTGTAGCTCGATACTGGCGCTTTCGGCAAAAAAACGTGTCCCTGGTGGCGCTCGGTCATGGTCTCGAATTCCTTGTCGTGCTTCCTGAGCTGGCGGACCAGCGCCTGGTATTGCTCGATCTCCACATTGTAGTCGAGGCGTCCGTGAATGACGAACAGCGGCGCCTGAATATCACGGATGGAATTAATAGGCGAAGTATCGCGAAAACGTTGGCGGTCCTCGCGTGGACTACCGAGAGCCACGAGAGCCCAGTTCTGTCGCCCGCCTCGAAGCCCGGCAATATTATATTCCTCGGTCCATTGACGATAAAGCATCGGCAGATCGACTACGCCGACGTAGTTGATGCCACACTTGTATAGCTCGGGCGTTTTCGTCAAGCCCGCCATAGTTGCGTAGCCGCCGTAGCT
>JACDCP010000239.1 GCA_013817465.1 Gammaproteobacteria bacterium
ACGGAGCCCTCAATGCCCTCTTTCGACGTAGTTTCCGAAGTCGACATGCACGAAGTGTCGAACGCCGTCGATCAGGCCAATCGTGAGGTCGGCACGCGCTTCGACTTCAAGGGCACCGACGCGCGCTTCGAATTGAAGGACTCTGTGGTCACGATGCACGCCCAGGTCGAATTCCAGCTCGAGCAGATGCTCGACATGGTGCGCATCAAGCTCGCGCGGCGCGGAGTCGACGTCGCCTGCATGAAACTCGAGGACGTCGAGGTCGCCGGTCAGCGCGCACGCCAGAATGTTATTCTGCGCCAGGGCATCGACCAGGCGCTCGCGAAAAAGATCGTCAAGCTGATCAAGGACTCGAAGCTGAAGGCGCAGGCGGCAATTCAGGGCGAAAAGATCCGCGTGACCGGAAAGAAGCGCGACGATCTGCAGGCAATCATCGCACTGCTAAAGGATGCGAAGCTCGAGATGCCGCTGCAGTACGAAAACTTCAGAGACTGACCTATAGAGGCGCACGGTCGGCCGCTGGCGAAATTACCGTGCCCACGTCGGTACTGTGCCTGGTTCAATGTCGGGGCTATATAGCAGCCGTATGACCTTCCTGTCGAGATCAGAGAACGCATCTACTGTCGTCCAGCCACGATAGAAGATGCTGTCCGGATAACGGCTCGAATCCATAAGCAGGCCCAGGCTCTGCGTCAACTCTTCGCGGATGATGTGCGACCGTTCGGCCTGCGAGACACCAGTTGTCGCGATGAGAATTGTCGCCTCATAGATTTCGCCGTACTCATTCCAGCTCACCCAATGAAAACCTGGATCGGGCGGGCGGTATTCCGGCAGCAATTTAGCGAAATCAGCCTCAGGCGCAAAATGTATGACGACGGTCGCTTCGTCAGAAGCTGACCTCAGCTCAAGCGGCGCCACAAGTTCGTTCAGATCGGCGATGACCGCGAATAGCGTTCGCATGTCCGCGGCGCTTGGCTGACCCCGCACCTCAATGACTGGATCAGCGACCCATTTTCGGACGGCCCGGGGACCTGCGCCGATCTCTGTACCGAGCACGGTCTCTACAAAGTACGCACGCTCGTCTGCAGCGCCACCTGCGAATGCAGCAGTCGAGATCACGGTGGACAGCACGACAGCCGTCGGCGGTTACCTTGCAGGCTCGCTGAGCCGGCAGACACATCGATTGACGCACATCCGTACCTTGTTCGGAGGGAGCACCGTCCGTGACTACCAATTGGCCTACACGCCGGACGGCATGGATTTGCCGTATCGCAGCCGATTGGAGTCAGTTGAAGAATGCGCCGGTGCAGATTGCTATCCGGCGACGACGTTGGAATGGCAATCCGGGACCGAAGGGTGGAATGGCCTCGTCGCCACCGCAGTCGCGCCCGGTCTATTACAATTTGCTCACGCTATCGATGTGAACGGCGACGGCCGCCAGGACCTCGTCTTTCCGAGGGGCGCCGCGGGAAGCGAGGAATGGGGGATCATAACGGGTGCGACGAATGGATTCAGCGGCTTGACCGACACCAACAGGATGGCGGTCAACTTCGATCAGACCCACTCGATCGACTATAACAGCGACGGCCTGCGCGACCTCATCTACCCGGACGGTAATTGGAAGGTGCTGCGCTCGACCGGCTCGAGCTTCGCTGCACCTGTCAGCATGAATGCCCCGACCGACGAATACTCGGCTACCGTAACGACTTTCGGCGATTTCAATGGCGATGGTCGCGCTACCATATATACAGTTGTTTCCCGAAAATCAACTTTTATGTGGAGATAGACCCACATGAGAACGGCGCTCTTCTGAAAAAGCCACTGATTCATACGCGAAATACTGCACCCAAGCTGCGAGTGCCGGCGCTGGAACTATTTCCGACAAATTGCGCGACGAATTCTTCAAGGGTCCTGGTTCATTGACAAAAACAGCGCGTAAGGACATCCGCTTCACGCCCAAGGATGAAGCGTTGCGGGCAGACGTACGCGAGCTCGGCGCACTGGTGGGGGACGTGATCCGCGAGCAGGGCGGCTATGCGCTCTTCGACCGCGTCGAGGCTGCGCGACAGGCGGCGATCCGGCGCCGCGAGGAGAGTGCGGGAGACGAGACGCTCGCCGGCATCGTCGCCGGTCTCGAACCGGACGTTGCGCGCGACGTGGTACGCGCTTTCTCGACCTGGTTTCAGGTCGTCAACACAGCCGAGAAAGTGCACCGCATCCGGCGCCGGCGCGATTACCTGCGGGACAAAGGGCATCCGCAACCCGGTAGTCTGGAGGATGCCTTAAGGCGTTTGCGCGACGCGGGCATCGACCTGCCGGCCTGCTGCAAGCTCCTCGATCGTCTGCTCATCGAACCCGTATTCACGGCGCATCCGACCGAGCCCGTGCGCCGCACATTGCTGCGCAAGGAGCAGCTCATCGTGCGCCGACTGGTCGATCGCCTCGATCCGGAGCGCACCCCTGACGAAGAGCGCGCCGCACTCGGCAGCATTCGCGCGGCAATCACGTCGGGCTGGCAGACCGAGGAGCATCCTGCCGCGCGCATGACGGTCGCGGACGAGCTCGAGCACGTGCTGTTCTTTCTGTCCGACGTCATCTACCGCGTGATTCCGCCGTTCTACGAGGCACTTCAGGACGCGCTGGTTGCGAGCTTCGGCGACGAGGCGCGCACCATCGAGATTCCCGTGATCCTGCGATTCGCCTCCTGGGTCGGCGGCGACATGGACGGCAATCCGAACGTCTCGGCGGATACGATCCGGTCCACCCTGGCCCGCCATCGCTCGATCATCCTGAATGCCTATCACGAGGAGTGCCGCGCACTCGGCACGCGCCTCAGCCAGACACGCAGCCGCGCAGAAGCAAGCGAGGCGGTGTTGCGTCGTATCGATGCCTACGCAGAGCTGTTCCCAGCGGCGCGGCAGGACATTCCGGTGCGTCATCGAGACATGCCATACCGGGTCCTGCTGCGCCTGATGCGCGCACGCCTCCAGGCGACATACGATGACACGGATCACGGATATCGCGGCTCCGACGAATTCATCGCCGACGTTCGGGCAATTGCCGCGAGCCTGGCCGCGCACAAGGGCCGGCATGCCGGCTGGTTTGCCGTGCAGCGCCTGCTGCGCCGCGCGAACACGTTCGGCTTTCACCTGGCTGCGCTCGACGGGCGTCAGGATGCACTCGTGCATCGGCGGGTCGCCGGCGCCCTGCTGGGCGAACGGGATTGGCTCAAACAGCCTGCGGCGCGGCGCGCGGAACGGATCCGGCGCGCGCTCGAGACGAACGAGGTGGCTTGCTCGCCACAGGACGCGGAAGCACGCCGTGCGATTGCCGTGTTCGAGGCCATCGGCGAGTGCCGCCGCCGCTATGGACCGCAGGCGGCAGGTCCATTTGTCATCAGCATGAGCGAGGGCCCTGACGATGTGCTGACCGTGCTGCTGCTCGCGCGCTGGGGCGGTCTGGTCGACGAGAATCAGCACGTGCCGCTCGATGTGGCGCCGCTGTTCGAGACCGTGCCCGATCTCGAGTGCGGTCCCGGGATCATGGGCACATTGTTCGATGATGACTTATACCGTGCGCACCTCGAACGCCGCGGCAATGCCCAGATGGTCATGATCGGTTATTCCGACAGCAACAAGGATGGCGGGCTTGCATCGTCCCGCTGGGTATTGCAGCAGGCACAGGAAAATCTCGTTGCCGTTGCGGGCCCAGCAGGCGTCGATCTGACGATCTTCCATGGCCGCGGCGGCACCATCAGCCGCGGCGGGAGCAAAACCCACACGGCTGTCCTCGCAGCACCGCCCGGCGCCGTGCGCGGACGCCTGCGCGTCACCGAGCAGGGCGAGATCATCAATGCCAGGTACGGCATCCGCAGCATCGCCCTGCGCAACCTGGAGCAGGCGGCGAGCTCCGTCGTGCTGGCAAGCGCGCTACCTCCCCAGGGACATGCTCACGCGGAGTCCTGGCACACGGTCATGGATACGATCGCTCGAGCGAGCCGTGAGGCTTATCGCGCGCTGGTTTACGGCGAGCGCGACTTCCATCGCTACTTCCGCCAGGCCACGCCGATCGACGTCATCGAACGTATGCGCATAGGCTCGCGCCCGGCCTCGCGCCGCGCGCAGACCGGCATCGAAAGCCTGCGCGCGATTCCGTGGGTTTTCGCCTGGACCCAGAGCCGGCATCTGCTGCCCGGGTGGTACGGTTTCGGCGCCGGTCTCGCCGCCGCTCTCGAGGCCCACGGGGAGGAGCTGCTCTGCGAAATGGCCGGCGAATGGCCCTTCCTGGACGCGCTTTTCGACGACCTCGAGATGGTGCTCGCCAAGGCGGACATGGACATTGCATCCCGCTACGACGAGCTTGCCGAGCCGGGGCTGCGCCACTTCGGCGCTCGCATACGCGACGAATTCGAACGTACCGTCGAGCTCGTGATGCGACTGAAGCGTACCGGCCGGCTGCTCGAGAACGATCCCGTGCTCAGGCGCGCGATCCGCCTGCGGAATCCTTACGTGGATCCGATGAGCCTGTTACAGGTCGATCTGCTCGCGCGGTGGCGAGCGGCCGGCTGTCATGACGATGCGATTTTCGGTGCCCTGCTCGCCAGCGTGAATGGCATCGCTCAGGGGCTGCAGAACACCGGCTGACTTCCCTCCGCGGAAATGGGGACATTCCTGATTTTGACCGCAGCGTCAAAATCAGGAA
>JACDCP010000034.1 GCA_013817465.1 Gammaproteobacteria bacterium
CGGCTAGCGCCTCGTCTATGGAATTGTCGACGGCCTCGAATACCATGTGATGCAAGCCGGTGCCGTCGTCCGTATCGCCGATGTACATGCCGGGGCGTTTCCGGACCGCCTCCAGTCCTTTCAAGACTTTGATATTGCTGGAGGTATAAGTCGTCGGTTCAGTCATGAGCGAACCTTCGGTCGACCCGATTGCGGACAGGTGAACAGCCGGAAATGACGGTGCATTATAGCATTTTCGCCACACGGCCCTGTTCCACGTGAAACACACGAGCCGTATCCGGCAGCTCCGGGACGCCCTCCGGCAACGCCGTCAGGAAGACCTGGGCTTTCCGGGCGAGCAGCGCGCGCAGCAGCCGTCCGAGCCGGTCGCGATCCAGCTCAGCCGCCGGATCATCGACCAGTAAGACCCCCGGCGATTGCGCGAGCACCGAAAAAACATCGATCTGGGCCAGTATCAAGCTCGCTCCCAAGAGTTTTTGTTCACCTCGGGACACTCGCTCACGCGCGGCCTTCCCCGCCAGTTGGATGTGCAGGTCGGCGCGCTGCGGGCCCGCGCGCGTGGCCTGCTGGCGTCTATCCATGGCACGCCCTTCATTCAGGACTTCCGCCAGGGAGCGGCCGGAGGCCCAACCAGTCACGTAATGGCAGTCGACTGTCGTACCTAGCAAGGATTGCGCCGCCGCCGCAAGCAGCGGCCGCAGACGATCGACGTAACGCGCGCGCATCCTGCCAATCTCTTCGCCCGCTTCGCACAACGCCGCTTCGAAACCGGCAAGAGACGCATCGCTGGCGTTCTGTTTCAAACCCGCATTGCGTTGCCGCAGAGCTCGCTGGTAACGCCGCCATGCATCGAGAAATCGAGGTTCCACGTGGAACACTCCCCAGTCGAGAAAGCGGCGCCTTCGGGCCGGACCTTCCTCGATGAGCTTGTGTACACCGGGTTCCATGATCTGCACCGGTAGAAGCTCGGCCAACTCCGCCAGCCCGCTTGCCTCATGGTCGCCAATACGCACGGCTGTGCTGCTGCCGTCGGTTTCTATTCGCACCAGGACCTGCCGCGACGACTGCTCCACCCGCCCGGCCAATGCAAAGCCGCGGCTTCCCTCGCGCCGAAGCGCACATGGATCGGCGGTCCTGAAGGAACGCCCGCGCCCCAGAACGTAGATGGCTTCGAGCAGGCTGGTTTTTCCGGCGCCATTGGCGCCGGAAATGAGGTTCAAGCGTGGGTCCGGGCAGAACTCGAACGACGCAAAGCAACGAAAGTGCTGGCCGTGCAAGCGGGCAAGCGTCATTGAGGGTTCTTGGCGCGCCCCGCAGGTTTCACGTGAAACAAACGCGCCCTAGAGGCGCATGGGCATGACAACATACTTGTAACGGTCCGAGGACGGCTCGGAAATCAGGCAGCTGCTGCTGCCATCCGTCAGGCCGACTTCCACTTGCTCCGAATCGATGGCGCCCAACGCGTCCAGGAGATAGTTCACATTGAAGCCGATCTCGAGCGGCTCATCGTGGTATTCGACTTCGATCTGCTCCTCCGCTTCTTCCTGCTCCGGATTGTGCGCCTGGATGACGACACCGTTTTCTTTCACTTCCAGGCGAATGCCACGGTATTTTTCATTGGACAAAATGGCAGTGCGGTGCAGGGCCTGACGCAGGAGATTCCGATCTGCGGTGAGCTTGTAACTCTGACCGCGGGGGATAACGCGACCATATTCCGGAAAACGACCGTCGACCAGCTTGGAGGTGAACCGGATATCCCCGACCTCGACGCGAATATGATTGCTGCCAATAGCCATCGTCACGTTCCCCTCGTCCCCAAGCAGCCTCTGGAGTTCCAGGACGCCTTTACGCGGAACTATCACCTGCCGTTGCTGGGCGCTGTCGCTCTGGGTTTCTACTTCGCACAAGGCGAGCCGGTGCCCATCGGTTGCCACCGCGCGGAGCACTCGACCATCTGCTTCGAGCAGTAAGCCGTTCAGGTAATACCGGACGTCCTGTTGCGCCATCGCAAAGTGCGTCTTCTCAAGCAACCTCTTCGCGTCCGACTGCGCGAGGTCCACCGATTGCCCTCCTTCGATTTCGTCTACGGTGGGAAACTCGGACGCTGGCAGGGTCGAAAGCGTGAATCGGCTGCGGCCCGATTTGACGCTGAGTTTCTCGCCGTCGAGTGCCACGGTCACTTTTGCCTCATCCGGCAGGGCGCGACAGATATCCAGCAGCTTGCGCGCCGGCACCGTAACTTCCCCTTCACGGTCAACCGAAAGCTGTGCACCGGCAACCAACTCGACCTCGAGATCCGTTGCGGTGAAACTAACGTTTCCATCGCGCTTGGCGACGATAAGGATATTCGCCAGGATCGGCATGGTCTGTCGCCGCTCGACGACCCCGATGACGGCCTGCAGCGGCTTAAGAAACGCCTCCCGTGCTCCGCTCAGCTTCATGTCCCCACCTGTTGATATTTATTCTGAAATATAGAATCTGTTGCTGTTATTAGCATTGGCCTGCCCTGTGGAAATCCAGTATTCTTGTTATATTTCAATATGTTATGAAAATATGAAGCAGTGCAGAAGGGGCCTCGTTCAGCTGCCACATGCTGTGCACGAAATGTGGATAACTGTGTTCCTCCCATTCCTCCACAGCTTGCGCACATCAACCGGTCAGGGTTCTCAACAGGTTCGAGTAATCCTCGTTGACCCGCTGTTCCGTGTCCCGTAGAGCCTTGACGCGGCGGCAGGCGTGCAGGACGGTCGTGTGGTCCCGGCCGCCGAAAGCATCGCCGATTTCCGGCAGACTGTGTTGCGTCAGCTCCTTGGCAAGCCCCATGGCGATGTGTCGCGGCCGCGTGATCGAGCGGCTGCGGCGTTTCGACAACAGATCGGCAACCCGGATCTTGAAATACTCGGCCACCGTTTTCTGGATGTTGTCGATGCTGACGAGCTTGTCCTGCAATGCGAGCAGATCCCGCAGGGCCTCGCGCGCGAACTCGGGCGTAATCGGCCGCCCGGTGAACTGTGAATTGGCAATAACCCGCCGCAGAGCACCCTCGAGCTCACGCACATTGGACCGGACCCGCTTGGCGATGAAGAACGCGACGTCGTCCGGCAGGTGCACGTTTTCGGCCGCCGCCTTGCTCATCAGGATCGCAACGCGCGTCTCGAGCTCCGGCGGGTCTATGGCCACGGTAAGGCCCCAGCCAAATCTCGATTTCAGCCGCTCCTCGAGACCGTTGACCTCTTTGGGATATCGGTCGCAAGTCAGGATCACCTGTTGCTGGCCCTCGAGCAGGGCGTTGAAGGTGTGAAAGAATTCTTCCTGGCTGCGCTCCTTGCCGGCAAAAAACTGGATATCGTCGATGAGCAGCGCATCGAGCGTCCGATATGCTCGCTTGAACTCGTTGATCTTGTTGTGCTGCAGCGCGCGCACCATGTCGCCGACAAAACGCTCGGAGTGGACATAGGCCACCCGGGCGTGCGGATCGCTTTCGATCACGGCATTGCCGACACTGTGCATCAGATGCGTCTTGCCCAGGCCGACGCCGCCGTAGATGAACAGCGGGTTGTACGCTTTGCCGGGATTGGAGGCGACCTGGGTGGCTGCTGCCCGGGCGAGCTGGTTGCTCTTGCCGGCGACGAAATTCGCGAACGTGAACCCGGGATTGAGGCGACTGCCGAGGCTGGGCAAGGCGGGCGTACGCTTCGACGGAGCTGCGGCCGCTGGTTCCGCTCGCGCGGCCTGCCGCGAGCCGACCTGCAGCACAATCGCCGCATCTGCCTCGCCGGACACGGCCGAAACGAGCTCGAGGATGCGATCGTAGAAGTGTTCCTGCAGCCAGTCGACGACAAAGCGGTTCGGCGCGAGGAGATGCAACACTTCGCCCTCTTCGACGGCCTGCAGAGGTCGTATCCAGGTGTTGAACTGCTGCTCGGTAAGCTCGTTTTCCAGTTGTCTGGCGCAACTGTTCCAGAGAGACGCCTGCACGGGCTCGGCTCCTTGCAATATGCTCTTCAGTGTCGTGCGGATGGGGAAGAACGATGGAGTCTATACCTCTCCCTTTGAGTTATCCACAAGCTCGACCGGGCGTCCGCCAGGGGCATTTCTATTGACACTCGATAAGGCCATGCGTAAGGTTGCCGGTTTTCGCTGCGGCCGCTGCGAGCCATGAAACGCACCTATCAACCCAGCAATTTGCATCGGAAGCGGACCCACGGTTTTCGTGCCCGCATGGCCACCAAGAACGGGCGTCAGGTCTTGAACCGGCGGCGCGCGAAAGGCCGTGCCCGCCTTTGTCCCTAGCAGGGTGTTGAAAAAGCCTTTCATGGCTTTTTCAACTCTGCAATCCGACCATGCGATCTTCGGATTGCGAGCACTGTCAAGAGCTTGAAGCTCCTGCCAGGCGTTATCGGTGGCCCCTCTGCCGGAACTGCAACGAATCGTTCGGCATTCTCCCGACGACAGCGGCTGACGCGGCCCCGCGAGTTTTCGCGGGTATTCGAATCGGCCGTGCGTTCGGTCGATCGCGCTTTCTCGGTGCTTGCACGCAAAAATGCCTGTCAGTATCCACGGCTGGGTCTCGCCATCGCGCGCAAGGCCGCGGGGAACGCGGTGCAGCGCAATCGTCTCAAGCGTCTGATCCGCGAGTCCTTCCGCCTGCATCAGCACGAGCTGCCTGCGATGGACTGCATCGTCATGGCGCGACCCGCGGCGGTCGCGTGCGACAATCGCGAGCTTAGCGCGCGGCTCGAGCGGCATTGGCAACGAATCACAGAGCTGTGCAGAAATGGCGTGTAGGCTCCTCATCATCCTGATCCGCGGCTATCGCTGGCTGTTGAGTCCGCTGCTCGGGCGCTCCTGCCGCTTCGAGCCGACTTGTTCACGATTCGCCGAGATCGCGATCGAGCGTTTCGGCGCGCGGCGCGGCGGCTGGCTCGCGCTCAAGCGTATCGGCCGCTGCCATCCGTGGCGGGACGGTGGGTTCGATCCGGTTCCCGAGCGGTCCGTGCTTTCGCCTGAGCATCGCTGATGGACAACCAGCGGCTGTTTCTCTGGCTGGCCCTCGGCCTGGTCGGCTTCCTGATTTATCAAGCCTGGCTGACCGACTATCGCCTGCCCCCGTCGGCCGGGCAGCCCGCTATCGCCGAGGCACCGGAAACGGGCGAGCTTCCTTTGATACCGGATGCTGAATCGCCCGACCCCGATCTGCCTGCGCTGCCCGAGGCGCCGGCTGCGGAAAAGGAAGCGGCGGCGGGCGCCATCCAGCAGCGCGACTCACCGGAAGTGCGCGTCGTCACGGATGTCCTCGATGTGTCGATTTCCCTTGCCGGGGGCGATCTCATCGAAGCAAGGCTGCCGGAATATCCCGTACACAAGGACCAGCCCGATCAGCCGGTCTTGCTGCTGGGTGACGAGGCCGAGAAATATTTCGTGTTTCGCTCCGGTTGGCGGGCGCGTGGCGACGCGCCCGAGCCGACGCACCTGGCCAGCTATGCCAGCAGCCGGACGAGCTATCGCCTGACCGAAGGAGACGACGAGCTGGTGGTGCCGCTCGTCTGGGAGGAGGGCGGCCTCGAGGTCCGCAAGACTTATACCTTCCGCCGCGGCGAATATGCCATCGAGCTCGATTATCGGATCGAGAACCGCGGCGACGAGCCTTGGGAGGGCGCCAACTACGTGCAGATCGTGCGGCGTAATCTGCATCCCGAGCGTTCGATGTTCGATGTGGATACTTATTCGTTCATCGGGCCCGTAGTCTATGACGGCGACAAGTACGAAAAGCTCGACGGCGACGACCTCGAGGACGAACCGTTGGCGCTGTCGGCAACGGGTGGCTGGATCGCCTCTATTCAGCATCACTTCCTCGCCGCCGCGGTGCCGCCGGCGGACGAGGCTTTCGCCTACTCCGCGAGCACGCGCGACGGCCTGGTGACCCTGAGCGCCATCGGCCCGCTGCATACTGTGCCGGCCGGCGAAGCCCGCAGCTACTCGGAAGAACTATTCGTCGGTCCCAAGCTCCAGAAGCAGCTTGCGGCGACGGCCCCCGAGCTCGAGCTTACCGTCGACTATGGATTTCTCACGCTGATCGCACAGCCGGTCTTCTGGGTGCTGAGCAAGGTCCATGGTTTCGTCGGCAACTGGGGCTGGGCGATCATCATCGTCACCGTTCTGATCAAGCTGCTGTTCTACAAGCTGACCAAGACCAGCGGCATGTCGATGGCGCGGATGCGCGAGCTGCAGCCGCGCATGAAAAACCTGCAGGAGCGCTATAAAGATGATCGCCAGGCGCTGAGCCGCGCGATGATGGAGCTCTACAAGCGGGAGAAAGTGAACCCGGTCGCCGGCTGCCTGCCGATGCTGGTGCAGATACCGTTTTTCCTGGCATTCTACTGGGTGCTGCTCGAGAGCGTGGAGATGCGCCAGGCGCCGTTCATGCTGTGGATTGATGACCTGTCGGCGCGCGACCCTTATTTCATCCTGCCGCTCATGATGGGTATAGCCATGTTCTTCCAGCAGAAGATCAGCGCAGCCCCGCCCGGCGATCCGGTACAGGCGAAAATCATGCAGTTCCTGCCGGTGATCTTCAGTGTGTTCATGGCGTTCTTCCCGGCCGGCCTCGTGCTCTACTGGCTTACCAACACCCTGCTGTCGTTTGCACAACAATGGCACATCAACCGTCAGGTGCACGCGGTGCGCAAGGTGTAGGGGCTTCAGCGGTCAGATTCTTGCGGGAGCGGCATCATGCTGAGCCAGCGATCTGAGCCGTTCCAGGATCGTCTGACTGTCAGCCAGCACCAACAGGATGACGAGGTCTCCAGGCTGGGCCCAGGCCAGTGCCGCATCGAGTGACTCTGTTTCTTCTTTGAAATGCCGGATCTGATCGGCACGCGCGCCGAGGCGCATCAACTCGCTGCGAATGACGCTATAGACCTCGCCGCGCGAGCGCCCTCGCCAGTAGGTTTCGAGTTCCGAGACAATGACCGCGTCGAGACCTATCGACCACGCGCTGCGTGCCAGCTCCCGGATAGACTCGTCCGTTCGGTCGCCCGCCTGACTGAAAGCCAGAAGCCTGCGCTCGCCCGGAAGTGCGCGGGCCATATCGAACAGCGCCCGCATGCCGTGCGGATTGTGCGCGAAATCCACCAGCACCTTGAATCCCGATATGTTGAAAACATTGCACCGGCCCGGGTTGTTCTCCTGCGACATCGAGGTCAGCCCACGGCCGATATCGGGCAATGACACACCGAGGCACCAGGTCAGAGCCGCAGCAGCAAGGGCATTGGACACGTTGTGCATCGCCGCCCCGCCAAGCGCAATCGGGATATCCGCGCTCGAGCAGATCAGCTCGCGCGTCTTCGCATCGATGCGCGTCAGATGCTGCTTGTCCAGCACGAACGCCGAGCCACCGTCTGCAAGGTGTCCTGCAATGACGCCGGTGCGTTCATCGAGTCCGAACCAGACAATTGTGCCGGAAAATTCAGCAGCTTTTTCCACCAGTAGACGGTCGTCGGCATTCAGTACCAGTACACCGGAAGATTCGACCGCGCGGCTGACGATCCATTTGATATCCAGCAGCTCGTGCAGATTCTGCGATCCGAAGTCGCCGAGATGATCCTCAGCGATATTCGTGATGAGCGCGGCGTCCGCTTTGGTCACTGCAAGCCCCCGCCGCAACAGGCCGCCGCGCGCCGCTTCGAGAATTGCCATCTCGACCAGCGGCTGGCGTAAAACGCGTCGCGCGCCTTCGGGTCCAGCGTAATCACCGCGATCGAGGATATCGTCGTTGACCGCCGTCCAGTCGGTTGAGCTCAAACCCACATTCCGGCCGGCCGTTCGTGCAATATGCGTTGCCAGCCGCACCGTCGTCGTCTTGCCATTCGTCCCGGTGACCAGAGCGGCAGGAATGTCATGACGCGCTCTCCAGTCGATGGCAGTGATCTGCGGGAGGTCCCGAACCGGCCAGGTGAGGGCTCCACTGCCGAGACCGATGGACACGTTGCCGTCGTCCCAAAGGAAGGATACGCCGCGATCTTTGGCGGCACGTTCGAGCTCGAGCAGCCGCGGGTTGGCTTCCCTGGCGATTGCGTCGATGAATTCGGCAAGCGCTGCAGCAAAGTCTGGCAGTTGCCCGTTCTGAAACCGGCTCTCGCAGCACCGCCACGCCCATAGGTTTATTTCTGTGGCTGCGTAGAGCGCGTCAATTGGTGCGGAAAACGCCATGCTGACGCCACTGGAAAAGTGGCGCGTGTGTGTCCGTGCCCATCCCCAGCCGACCGCGTCGAGCATGCGGCGAACATTCTGCTTCCAGATTGGCACGAGGCGAATCGCCTCGTCTTCCGTGCAGCGCACATCGAGAACCGCCCCGGGCCCGTTCAAAAACAGATTCGGCCCGGTCAGCCTGCGCGCATCGAGGAATTCCATCGATTTAAGCTTTCCCGATCAGTCGCCGGCTTCTCTGGCAAGGCGCACGCCACGTTCGTCGCTGATAATCTCGATGCTTTCATCGAAACTGAATACCTCCGCCTGCGGCAAATCGAGCTTGATCGATGGCTTTTTCGTGATGACGTCCGATTTTGCATCGGAATCGAAATAAATGATCTGCTTCCAGGTTCGTTTGATCGCATCTGCTAGCACGAGGATCAGATCGCCTGGCTCCGCCATCTGCAATGCAGCATGCGTGGCCTCCTGCTCGTCAGGAATCACGTCTATCCGTCCCGCCGCAATGCCTGCTTCGAGCAATTCGTTTTTCAGCATCACGGGCACTTCGCCCTGGGCGCGACCGCGTCGATTGTCGTCAGAGCGGCAAATGAAGTGATCGAAATGCCCGGCCGCCACTTGCGCTATCTCGCGAATGTCTTCGTCGCGCCGGTCGCCGGGCGCTGATAACACGACGATACGCCGGCCTTTCGGCTCGAATCGATCGACGAGGTTGCACATTGCCCGCACAGCCGCCGCGTTATGGGCGTAATCCAGTATCACCTTGAACGGGTGCTCGTTGAAGATATTCATGCGCCCGGGCACCTGAAAGAATGTTGCGTCGAAGGTGCGAAGGCCATGGCGAATGTCCTCGAGACCGATGTGCAGGTTGTACGCCAGGGCGGCCGCAAACATCGCGTTTTGGACGTTGTGCATGGCGCGGCCCTCGACGGTTGCCGGGATCAGATGCGTCCACACCAGCGGAATGTGATGTTCCTTGTCGTAGATCGTGATCATGTGACCATTCATGCCTTGCTCCAGCACAAAAGCCTGGCCGCCGGCCTGAATGTGCTGTTTGACGAGCGGGTGTGCCGGGTTCATTGTCACGTAACAGAGCGTGCTGGCCCCGCTGTAATCCGCCATCTGCAGACAATGCACATCGTCGGCGTTGAGGACCGCGGCGTCCTGCGCGACCTCGATCGGCACACGTTTAATTTCAGCGAGCTGTTCGAGGGTTTCGATGCCGCGCAGACCGAGGTGGTCCGAAGTCACATTGAGACAGGCGGCAACATTGCATTCAGGAAAGCCGAGTCCACCGCGCAACATTCCGCCGCGCGCCGTTTCCAGGACTGCCGCATCGACCGACGGGTCGCGCAAGATCATTTTCGCTGATGCCGGGCCGGTCATGTCCCCCGGTACGGACAACTGCGCGTCGATGTAGACACCGTCCGTCGAAGTCAGTCCCACAGTAAAACCCTTCAATTTCAGAATGTGAGCGAGTATCCGCGCGGTGGTCGTCTTGCCGTTCGTTCCCGTTACCGCCGCGATCGGGATCCGGCACTGAGCATCGGCGGGGAAAAGCATATCGATGACCGGCCCGGATACATCTCGTGGTGTGCCTTCGCTAGGGGCGACGTGCATGCGGAATCCGGGGCCGGCATTGACTTCACAGATACCACCGCCGGCATCTCTGTAGGACTTGCTGATGTCTTCGGTCAGAAAATCGACACCACCGATATCGAGGCCGATCGCCTTGACTGTGCGAATCGCCATCTCGCGGTTATCCGGATGGACATCATCGGTCACGTCGATTGCCGTGCCGCCGGTCGAGAGATTTGCGGTGGACCGCAAATACACGACCTCGCCTTCCGCAGGCACGGTACTTCTGTTGTAGCCGAGCTTTGCCAGCAGGCGCTCCGCCTGATGATCGAACTCCAGTCGAGTCAATGCCTTTTCGTGGCCGACACCCCGGCGCGGATCCTGATTGACGATAGCGACGAGCTGCTCGATCGAATGCTTTCCGTCTCCAGTCACATGTCCCGGCACGCGTTTCGCCGCGGCAATGAGCTCGCCGTTAATGACGAGCAGACGGTGATCGTAACCTTCGAGAAAACTCTCGACTATAACGTTCTGGCCATGTTTCCTCGCGTCATCGAACGCAGCCTCGATTTCGCTGGAGGTGCGCAGATTGATGGAGACGCCGCGCCCGTGATTTCCTGAAAGCGGTTTCAAAACGACCGGAAATCCGATACGTTTCGCCGCCCGTTTTGCGTCGCGCGACGTTTGCACCAGGCGCTGCATCGGCACCGGTAGGCCCAGGTCCCGCAGAATGCGGTTAGTCTCTTCCTTGTCCGACGCCAGCTCGACGGCAATATTGCTCGTGTTGCCGGTCGTCGTTGCCTGAATCCGCTTCTGAAAACGGCCGTGGCCGAACTGAACGAGACTCTGACGATTGAGCCTGAGCCATGGAATACCCCGTTCTTCCGCCGCTCGTATCAGTGACGCGGTGCTCGGGCCGAAATCCCGCTGTTGCGCGTAACGAATGAATTGATCTCGTTCCTCCGGAAAATCCCAGTCGCTGGCCGGCGCGTCTGCTGGCCTGAGATCCTCCGGCAGCAGGTAATGAATCAACGACAATGCGAGCCGGCCAGCCTCGCGGCCCACTTCCTCGTCCTTGTACTGAAACACCATGTTGTAGCGGCCGGGTTGTCCGTCAACCGAGCGGGTCCGACCGAACGACACCGTTGAGCCTGCGACATTCTGCAACTCGATGGCAACGTGTTCCATGACGTGGCCGAGCCAGGTCCCGTCGCCTTCCCGCAGGCGTCGAATGAACCCTCCTGGTTCACCATAGGAACATCCGTGTTCGCGCAATCCCGGCAGGTACTCGATCAGTGGATCGATAAACGCATTACCGAGGCGGCTTGTCGGCCAGGCCTCCAGCACACCGAGGTCCAGCACGTGGCGGATAACCGGAAAGTGCGCATAAATATTGGGTCCAACGTAGACGTTGGTGCTGATGATTTTCACGGCCCTGCCTCAAGCCTTCTTATGAGATCGTTCAAGTCGCATGAGCTTTGCGGGACTTGATTTCGAAGCGACCTCCCGCAATGAGAATATGCAGCCTGACGCCAATCAGGCTGACGGGCTCACCGCGCCGGGCGCGGTCCATGGAAGAATAGCTCAGGTTCGTCGGATCGATCAGCGTAATTCCGCCGCTGCCGACAACTTCGAGGTTGTCGCCCGGCTTGATGAATGCAGCAGTATCCTCGTCCAGCCCGATGCCTACGGCAAACGGGTTGTACGCCAGGGCTGTCAGAAGGCGCCCGAGCCGGTCACGTTGCCGGAAATGCTGATCGATGATGAAACTGTTCGTCAAGCCGAGTCCCGGCGCCATCGTCACCATGTCCGGACTCGGCGTGCTGCCCTCGTTGCCGCCGGCAATCATGTGCTCCGCCATAAAAGCAGCGCCAGCCGAAGTGCCGGCAACATGCATGCCGGCCGCATTACGGCGGCGAATCAATTGCGCCACCGGAGTTCCTCCGATGGTCGTTGAAAGACGCAATTGATTGCCGCCGGTGATGAATATGCCGTCGGCTTTTTCGATATATTCCAGATATTTCCCGAAATGGCAGTCGTCGCGTGTAATCAGGGGTAGCACGCGCGCATGCCTGATACCCAGATGGCGAAACAGTTTTTCATAAATTCGCCCGGTATCGCCGGCCTCCGACGCCGTCGGGATAATCGCGATACGCGCCGATGTGCCGCCACAGAGGGTGACAAATCGGTCCAGGATTTCGGGATTGTCAAATTTTTTCTCGGCCCCGCCGATCGGAACGATATAGCCGCGGGATGTTTGGTCCACATGATTCGAGGGGCACATTAACCAGACGGCCCGTTATTGCTTTGCTTCTCGAACTGTCCGAACACCTGTTGCCGCCCGTCCTGGACATGCCAGATGCCGGCGGCCATGACGTCGCGGATTTCACCCTCGCCGCCAAGCACAATCAGGTCCGCATCGGCACCCGCCCGGATCCGGCCTTTGTCGTGCAATCGCAGAATCTGCGCGACATTGGTCGTGAATGCGGGAAGCACCGAGTCGAGTGGTACGCCGCGCGATAGTAGAGCCTGCAATGTTTCCCCGAGGGTTCCGGGGCGGCCAACGTCCATATGCACGAGCTCGCCCTGATCGTTGAACCGCGGCAGACAGCCACCGCCATCGGAACTGATGGTGATTTTGTCGATGGGCGCGCCGGAGTCGAGATACTTCTGCAATCCGACATCAGCCGCCCAGGCATCGTCATCCTCTGCAACCGGAAAGGCTGTCATATCCACAGTGCAGCCGCGCCGCGCGAGATCCAGCGCCTCGGCAAAAAGATCCTTGCGCCGATTGATATGGGTCGGATTGAAAACCCGGGGCGGCAGTTCGCTGGTGTGCAGCGCCTGACGCACCAGATCCAGACCGCGCTTCCCGTCCCCCAGGTGCAAGTGCAAAATGCCGGCTTTGCCGGTAATCATGCCAGCGACATGCGCCTCACTGGCGATCCGCAATATCTCGTCCAGCGTAGGCTGACTCGACCGGTGATCACTCAGCGCGACCTCGCCAACGCCGATGACCGGATCCAGATGCACTATGTCATCCCGGACGTTTCCGGTCAGCGTGACGGGCGGCACATGGTAGCCACCCGTATGGCACCAGGCGCTCAAGCCATCGGCGCGCAATGAACGCGTCTGGGCCAGGAGTGCGCGGGTGTCGCGCGTCGAATCGTCTGTCCCCAGCACGCCGACGACCGTCGTCACTCCCGCGGCGGTAAAGCGGCTCAACGGCAGCGGAGGCACACGGCTGCTGAATCCTGATTCGCCTCCCCCGCCCGTGACATGGGCATGGCCGTCAATGAACCCGGGTATCAGTCGCCGCCCTTCGAGATCGGCGACGGCCACGTCCAGCCTGGACAGATCCGGCCGCTGTTCACCGATCCAGAGAATCCGGCCTCCCCCAATCAGGAGATGCCGATGTCCAAGATCTTGCGGGGCGAATACATGGGCGTTCAGCAAAAGCTGCAACAATCGACTGTTCCCGGGCAACAAAAGGCCGGTAATTTTACACCACGGATACATAGGCGACCCGGCGTTTACCGCTTTGTTAAACGGAAATCCTGGTCGCCGTCCCAGCACATCGGACTGCGCCTTCCGCTGAGGCGGCATCCGGCCGATGATATCGTGCATGCAGACCTCAACCGACGAAACCATCGCCGCACTGGCCACGCCGCCCGGCCGCGGAGGCATTGGCATCGTGCGCGTGTCCGGGCCGCTCGTGCGTCAAATCGCCGCAGCGGTCCTCGGCCGCTTGCCGGAGCCGCGCTACGCGCAGGCCGGACGATTTCATGAATCCGATGGCAGCACGATCGACACTGGCCTCGCCCTGTTCTTTCCCGCGCCGCGTTCGTTCACGGGCGAGGACACTCTCGAGTTGCACGGCCATGGCGGACCGGTGGTTTGCGACATGCTGCTCGCGCGCGTGCTCGCGCTCGGCGCGCGTGCGGCGCGGCCCGGCGAGTTCTCCGAACGCGCATTCCTCAACGACAAGCTCGATCTCGCCCAGGCCGAGGCGGTCGCGGACTTGATCGACAGTGGCTCGGCCGCCGCGGCCCGGGCTGCGATGCGCTCGTTGCAGGGTGAGTTCTCCAGCCGCGTACGCGCATTGAACGAGGCCGTCACGACGTTGCGCGTCTACGTCGAATCGGCGATCGACTTTCCCGACGAGGAGATCGACTATCTGAGCGGCAATGAGGTTCGCGACCGCGCCGACGACCTGCTGGGCCGGTTCGACGAGCTTGCGCGCGCTGCGCGGCAGGGCTGCCTGCTTCAGGAAGGCATGACCGTCGTCCTCGCCGGCCGGCCCAACGTCGGTAAGTCGACGTTGCTAAACCGTCTCGCCGGCAGAGAAGCCGCGATCGTCACCGCAGTGCCCGGCACGACCCGCGACGTGCTGCGCGAGCGCATCGATATCGACGGCCTGCCGCTGCACGTAATCGACACTGCGGGTCTCCGCGATACCGATGACGTGATCGAAAAGGAAGGCGTGCGCCGCTCGCGGGAGCAGATCGCGCAAGCCGACCGCGTGCTGCTGATCGTCGATGCCGCGGATCCGCAGTCCGATGATGAGTCGCGCAGGCTGCTCGACGAATCGGCGCGCGACGTCCCGCTCACAATCGTGCGCAACAAGATCGACCTGACCGGCGAGCAGGCGGGGGTCGAGCAGCGAAATGGAAGCGCGCTCTTGCGAATCTCAGCCGCAACGGGCGCTGGCCTCGAAGAGCTGCGCGCCCACCTCGAAGCCTGCGTCGGATATCGCTCGGGTGACGCCGGCCTCCTGACGGCGCGCCGCCGTCATCTGGACGCGCTCGCTACGGCGCGCGCTCATGTCGAGGCAGGACGCGCGGAGCTGCTGGCGTCAGCGGCCGGTGACCTGCTCGCGGAGGAACTGCGCCTGGCGCAACGAGCGCTCGGCGAGATCACGGGCGAAGTGACCAGCGACGCGTTGCTGGGCCGGATATTCGCAAGCTTCTGCATCGGAAAGTAGTCAGGCGTGCGGCCTAGTTCGTTCCGGTCCCTTTCCCACTCTGAAAGCCTTGCCATTCCTCAATATCTAGTGCGAGCCGGTGTTGCGCGGTGCCAAGGCGTCAAGCTATGATGTGTCCAAAGCCGTGTCCAAGCTGACGAGCTACCCGCTGAGACATGCCGGAATGGACACAGCCAACCGAGGGACATCCTATGGCGCTCACCGATACCAAGCTGCGGGCTTTGAAGCCAGCGGCAAAGACTTATCAGCGCGCAGACGGTCGCGGGCTCGTGATCGAGGTCATGCCTGGTGGGAAGCGGGTATGGCGGCTGCGCTACCGCTTAAACGGCAAGCAGGAAAAGGTCACGCTCGGGGAATACCCCGCCTACTCGCTGCAGGAGGCTCGCCAGTGGCGTGAGAACTGCCGCGGGATGGTCGCTAAGGGAGAGAGCCCCATGGCTGCCAAGCGGCTCTCCAAAGCGATACAGCGCGACCCGGACACGGTGGAGGCTTTCGCTGCCACTTGGCTGGAAAAAGTCGTCGCCAAGACGGTCCGGGATCCGCGCACGGTGCGCATGTATCTGAACCGGGACATATTGCCTGCCATCGGAAAGAAGCGGCTCCACGAGGTCACCGTGTCCGACGTGCTGGAGATCACCGATCGCATCAAGGCTCGAGGAGCGGATCAAAGCGCTTTGCTTGCCCGCAACATCATCAAGCGCCTGTTCGCTTACGCCATCGCCCGGCAGAAGGTGGCGAGCAATCCGGCTGCGGCCGTCGATGCGCGATATATCGC
>JACDCP010000035.1 GCA_013817465.1 Gammaproteobacteria bacterium
GGTCTTGACCAAGCTCGCATTGCTGATCGAGCGTGCGGTCCACACCACTTCGCCGTCAGTAACCGTACCGCCGAGTGTCATTGGCCAGTCAGGCTCGCGCACTTTCGTCTGCCCCGCTACCGTGGCCTCGTACTCGAAGCTGGTTGGGCCTTTGCCGCCATCGAGCAGCTCGCGCGGGCGCACCCGCTCTGCCAGCGCATGTACCTCGCCGACGCGCCAGTAACGCGCACAGAAGCCGGTCAGGTTGAAACCGTACGGCTTGCGTTCGCCGACGCCGAGACAGATCCGTGCGACGATCTTGCAGCTCATCCCAGCACCTCGTACCAGCTGATGCTGTAGGTCGCCGCGACGTCCGGGTCTTTCGGCGCGAGGCTCATCGCCAACTTCTCACGTCGTCGAGACAGGGCGTACCGATCATCGCCCCGTGCTCGTCACGCCAGCTCATGCGCACCTCAGTGCCGTCGGTGCAGCGGATCAGCAACTGCGCCGGCGTGGAGAGCAGGCGCTCGATCTGCTTGCCGCGGAGCTGCGCGCTGACCGGCTGCGGCCGGCCTTCGCGCACAATGACGTTGGAGCGCCGCAGACCGAGCATCAGACCGGATCAGCTATTTCAATGTCCCAGGCCGGTATCGTCACCGTGCCACCTGAGGTGAGCGCCTGCGAGGTGCAGGTCGTCACGTACAGGAGCAGCGTGGCGGAGATGATCGCGATGTGCGTCGCCGTGCCGGTCGCGTCGATCGGTATGGCGGCCTGCTGGCCGAGCGTCAGCTTGCGACCACTGGTATCGCCATTGGCGAGCGTGCCGTCGGTCGCGTCGACGGCAACATCAGCCAGCGAATCCGCAATGGCCGCGGCGCGGTCCAGCGGCTCCGCCGTGTTGACATGGAACGCAGCCATGTTCGCGTTGATGACGTTGAGCGCACCATCGAGCACGCTGTCGTCAGACTTTTTACCCATGTTCAGATCCCCACTGTCCGATGGCCGATACGCCCGTGCTGCACATCGAGCTCGACGTGCTTCGGTAATGACGCCACAGTCGGCCCGGCACCGTCGACCCGGGTCGCCCAGCCGCAGCTGCAGAGGTAAGTGCCGAGGCCCTCGTAGACCGTGATCCGGTCGTGCTTCTCGTAGGTCCGCCCGCCGTGTTGGACGCGCTGATTCATCTCGATCCGCATTGGCATAAACTCACGCGTTGAAGGTGCGCCGCCCGCGGGCGACGACAAATGTGCGGGTTTCGGCCCGGGCCGTCGATGTCCTGTTATCGGGCTCGACCACGAACACCCGGGCAGGGTCGTTGACAAAGCCGCCGAGCTGCAGGGTAACCTGCTCCGCCAGCTGCTGGTGCAGGCTGCTCGACACAATCAGCACCTGCGTCGCCGTCAGCACGAGATCAGCAGCCGTGTGCGCGTGCACTGCATCCGCCACCGCGAGCAGGAGGCTGTCGGAAATCAGCGCGAACTCGTCCGCCAGATGATCGTGATTGGCGCCTGCAACCGCCAGCAGATGTGCCTGCACGAGCGCGAGATTCTCAGCGCTGTGGCCGTGCAGCGCGCCCGCCACCACCAGCACGCCGGCCTGGCTCAGCACGACGTCGTCGGCGCCGTGCGCGTGCAGCGCATCCGCCACCGCGAGCAGCGTGCTGACGCTGATCGTGATGTTGTCGGCGCCATGCGCGTGCAGGGCCTCCTGCACAGCCAGGGTGTGTGCCTGCACGAGCGCCACATTGTCCACCAGGTGAGCGTGGGCGGCGTCCTCAATCGCCAGCGCCGCGGCCTCGCTCAATGTCAGGCTGGCGGCGGAATGGCCGTGGCTCACATCGGCAACCGCCAACACATGCGCCTGGGCGAGATCGAGGCTGGCCGCTGAGTGCCCGTGCAGCGCATCCTGCATGGCCAGCATATTCGCTTGCGTCAGCTGCGGGCTGGCGACGACCTGTCCGTGTTCCGCGCTCTGCACAGCCAGCGTAACTGGCGCGGGGACGGATTCAATGGCCAGATACCAGCCGCCCCGAGCCGCAGCCCCGACCGTGGTCAGGTCGTAAGTGAAACCGTCCGCGTCGAACGACTGCAGTGTGCCGACGATGTCCGCAACACCGCTCTGGCGCGGCTTGTGCCACGCCTGGTTGGCGCTCAGCGACTGCGTGTTGTGCGGGTTCGCGAAGCGTTCCTGCGCCACCGCCAGGGAAAACTCCGCGGCCGCGGTGGCCAGCGAATAACCCGCTTCGCCACCCTCAACCGCGGCGTTCAGAAGCGTGTCGCCGGTGAGGCCAGCGAGCACGAATTGCGGTGTGAAACCCACACCCGCGACGGCCATGTCGCCGACCACCGTCGGTGTGGTCAGGTCGCCGACCTTGCTACTGAGCGTAGCGAACTCGAGCGCCAGATAGCGCACGGTGTCGAGTCCTGCCGCGCCCAGCCGAGGCGTGAAATCGACAGTCGTCGCGGTGAAGTTGCTCACCTCGACGCCGTAGACGGGATTCGGCCCCTGGGTTTTCAGCGCAGCATACTGGTCACTGAGCCAGGTGCGCTGATTGCCCACCGTCTGATTCGACGGCGCGCGCTGGCTTATCGCGCGCCGGGTGCCGTCTCGGTGTGCGACGCCCAGCGCGTATTCGAACAGCGCATTGTCGCCATTGGCTGCTCGGTGGGCGGAAAACACGATCAGCACATCAGCGGCGAAGCCGATGTTCGCAGTCACCGCAACATCGACCGTGTTGAGCACCACCGAGCCCAGCACGGCTTGCAGATCCGTGCCGGCGAAGAACACGGAAGTCAGCAGGTAACCGGCGCTCGGTGCCACTGTCCAGTCGACGCGCACGCCATCGGCGATAAACGCATCCAGTTGCGCCGCGCCGTCCTGCCCCGGTGCATTGCGCGGCGCTATCAGCTCGGTCGACGAATCCCGCTTGCGCGCGTTGGACGGGCTGATGTTGTCGGTGTCGAACACCGACACGTTCGCTTGCCCGGCGCCTTGCGCCGCACCGATCACCAGCATTGCGTGCGGCGCAAGGCTGCCAGCCACTGTGCCGGAAGTCAGGAAATGCAGGCTGGCTTTCGGCGTCGCACCGTTTAAGGCGGCGGTGAACGACTGCAGGCCGGTGAAAGTGTTCACCGCGCGCTGATCGAGGCCGATTCTCACATCAGGCATCGCGCCCCCTGAGAGGGCCCGCCGCGCCCCCTGAGAGGCAAACCTGCCCGCAGACAGGCCAGATTGTTGCGCCCAGGAGTTACCGGCCACGCTGCGCGCTTCGCGCATGGCGCTTTTCGAGGACCGCAATCTGCGGGGCGCTGTCGCGGCGCGGGGGGCAAAAAAAAGTTGCAGATGTGCAAAGGCCCGCTCGCGGCGGGCCTTCATTTCGTGGTGACCCCGGATACAACGGGGCCCAGTGCAAATCCTGTCACAACGCGAGGTCCGTGTCTATAGAACCCGCACCGTTGTGCGATTCTTATACGGTCACAAGTCCCACGCTGATTGCAGCGATTTTGTCCGCCACCGCCTGCTTTGCGCGGCTGCTTCGCTTACGGAAAGCGTCTGCAGAGAGTCCCAGCAGTACCGCCCGCGCGGCATCGGTCAGCAGCACGCCTGCTGCGTCCTGGATCATGAGGTACTTGACCGCCAGCACCAGCTGATGCTCGGGGCTGACTCTGACGACAGCCAGGTGCGTCTCCCAGACCTCGCCCGGCATGTCGCGGCAGAGTATCCGTGCGCCGAAATCTTTGCGCATCTGCCGCGCGATCGCGGTGCGCGACTCCTGCATCTCAGTCTTTTTCTGTCGCGCGATCCAGTAGAGCGCTGTGGTGACGGGAAAATCACTGTTCTCGAGATCCCGCAGGTGCCAGTTCCCCCAGCGCACCAGTCGGCCGTGCAGCCAGCCGTAATCGGATCTCGGCCCGCGCTTCGTCACACGTCACGGCCAGCTCATGCTCGCACTGGTGCGACAGCCCGTTGCAGGCATGACATCAGCCCCCTCCTGTCCTTGCTGCCTTAGATTCTACCCGAACCGGAAGCTGGACACGGACGACGGTGGCAGCCTGAGCTCGATCACGCCCAGCGCGGAAAATGTCTGCTGCGATTCCTGCGGCTCGAGCTCGACGCTCTGCGCTGTCACATCCGTATCGACGCCCGCCCGGCCTGCGGCGAAAGCATGCCTGACGGTGACGGCCCGTCTAGCGAAAGGCGCGTACGTCACAGCGACCGGCTGCTCGCTGGCAGAGCGATTCACCGCCCACAGGCCGAGCTGCTCGCCGCAGGAATCACGGAATGCCACCGCGCGCACGTCGTAGCCCCCTGCGTATCCGCTCGCGTTCGGGCTCTCAGTCCGCGTGCGCAGCACGACCGGCAGCTTAAGATCGCGCAGCACGCGCAGCGCCCAGTAGGTCGGCCGCGGGCGGAGGTCGTTGTGCTCGTGATGGGCGTCGAACAGCTCCCACGGCGTGGCATTCGCACCCCACAGAGCTGCTCCCTGCACGCTCGGCAATTGCGCGAGGCTGATGAGAAAATCCGCCGTGCTGATCGCGCCCTGCTGGTTGCTGGTCAGCGGGCCGCGGTCCTTGGTCGGTTTGCCGGCACCCAAATTGATGCCGCGCGCGTGCTCGGTTATCCATACGTTGAGTGCGTTGCCATCGCGTTGCTCGCTGGCGGCCTGCATGGCGCGCTGATATTGTCTCAGCCGCCAGGTCAGGTTCTTGGTCTGCACGTCTTCCATGCCTGGATCGTCATAGTAAAACTGCATGGAGAAGTCTGTGACCTCGGGCAATCCGTCCAGAACGTCGCCAATGAAATCTTGATATCTGCTCTTGCCGGTGCCTGCATCGCCGCGATACTGCCAGTCGAAATCGCGCAGGAAAGCGATGAACCGCGCTTCCGGATCGACGTCCAGGACGGCATCCATCGTCGCCCGCGCACGTTTGATGTATTTGTCATGCGGCCACTGATACTCGGCCCTGTCCAGCTCGTTGCCGAGCTGGTAGAGCTTCACATCGCCCTTGAGACGCTGCGCGAGATTGGCATTGCTGTCCGCCATTTCTTCCGCCGACAGCTCATGCAGCGAGTCCGTCTCGTGATAGCCCAGCAGGTTGAGCACGTAGACCGGCTCGCCGCCGGTCTGCTCGACCACGCTCATGAATTCATCCGGGCCGAACAGTACCGTACGCACCTCCCCCCCGGCAGCTTTGGTCGTGGCTTGCGGCAGGCGATTCTGATTCTGGCCGACAGCTCGTTGCCACCAGAAATGATTCGACATCAGGCCACCGGGATAGCGGTACAGCGCACCGGGGAACGCTTTCAGGAATTCCAGCGATCGCGCATGAAACGCGCCATCCTTGAAAAGGTCGTTCTGCACGGAAATGTGCCGGAGATTGAAGCCGAACACCGTATCCGGCAGCTCATCGCGCACTACCTCGTCCACGATGAGGATCGACGCCCGCTCGGCCGGCTGCACGTCGATGTCCTGGTGCTGCCACGCGGGCGGCGCCTCGACCGGCGGCTGCAGCGCCTCTTCGACAGCAGCTTCGAACTCGTCTGTAAGCGCGTTGAGCTCATTGGTGAATGCGCGCAGCAGCTCGCGGATGTGTGCGGGCTGCGTAGCTGCTAGATTGGACATGGCTGGCCTCCTATGGCGCTGCCGTAATACGTAGGCCCTCGATCAAGATCACGCCCTGCTTGTTTGCCGTATGCAGCGTGAGATTCAGCCGTGGCTTGTCGGCCGTGATCCTCTCGTCAACTTTTACCGCGCCTTCGAAGGGCTTGCTCTTCTGGCCGGGGCCGGTCGCGAATCGGTGCGCGCAGGGGTCCGCCGTACAACTCGCTACGCGGTACTGGATGCGATAGCGTTTGCCTGGCTCGAGCGGTTGTTCGCTGCCGGCGCCGGGGGAGTTCTGCGCGCCGCCGCCGTGGCGAATGCTGAGCTGGCCATCCTTAGGCTCGCCGCTGCAGCGACTGCCGTTGGTGCAGCCCCAGGTGGTGACCTCGGCGAGGTTGGCGGCGGGTTCCGGCTCGGGTTCCGGCTCCGGATCAGGCTCGGGTTCCGGCTCCGGATCAGGCTCGGGTTCCGGCTCCGGTGATGTGTAGACCCATCGCTTAATGCACGAGCGGCGCTCGAGCGGACCCGTACCGATTGCGGCATCACCGTAGTGGTACTCGCACTGCTCGTCCCAATGCCAGTTGTTCCAGGAGTTCCGGCCCTCGTCCTCCTCGGCTGCATCCGCGCGCTCGAGCGAGACGTACACGAGAATCGCGAGCAGCGTACCCGCCACCGCCATCCTCAGCATTTTCGGTCGTTCTGCCTCTCGGCGGCTTCTAATCCTGCTCATAACCGTGGTCCTCCATCTCACCCAGTCTTAGTCTCAGCAACCATGCGGCTGAGCGCGCTTTGCAACTGCCGTACCGTTTTACGGCCGGATGTCAATGACTTGCACTTCACTTTTCGAGCGCTCCAGTTTCTGCTCCTTGCGCCGCGCCCAGGCCGCCTGTTTGTGTAGCTAAGCCCACTGGATCAGCGCCTTCTGCTCATCGGCCTCCGCGTGGCGCTGCTTCCCCAGTATCACTGTCGCCGCTCCCCCTGCCATGTTTCCCCCTCGGCAGAACCTGCCGCATGTAGGCCACCATGCGCACGTTGTACACCTCGTCCGGCACCCGCCACGGATCGTCCGCGAGGCGGAAATCGATGACGCCCGTCGTGTTGCGCGCCACCCAGTCGATCGATTCCGGATCCGTGTCGAGTGCCATCAGCCACGCGTCACGGGTTTGCAAAGGCGGGAGGCCAGAGAGCCCATAACCATCGGCCAACCTCCCTCAGCATGGCCTCGTGCAGGCGCGCAGACGGCGTGCGCGCGGCAGTCAACGGCTCTGTGGTGTATTCGTCCCGTCATGCGTCGCCACCCAGACGCTCAAGCTTCCGGTTCGCTAGGCGGTCTTTGACAAGCTTGCTGACGCGAAGCGGTAGCGTGCGCGCGATCAAAGGCAGCGCCTGACGCACGTCACCGGCGTCCTGCATAGCTTCGTAGTGTTCGGCGAAGCGCCGCTCTACGAAACACAGCTTGTCGGTAGCGGTCTCGTACAGCACCGCGTAGCCGCCGATCGCGCGTACCGCGCGGTCGACGAGCTCGTCGCCGCTGGTGACGCCTTCGCCGCTGACCTGCCCACAGCGGTATGCGCCAGCGCTCGAGTCCATCGCTCGTTGCCAAGCCTCGCCGGGAGTGGGGCGGCCGGCCTTGCGCAACTGTTCGAAGTCGTAGGGCGTCGGCATGAACTGGCAGGATTTCAGCAAGTGCCCGGAGGCTTGTCTGAAATCCTCGATCGTCCAGTCCCCGCGCATGGTCGACCACCACAGGTCAAGCGCCTCGTCGGTCAACTCGCCCTTACCCGGCTTGATTGCTGCAAGTCCGTTCAGCACACGGACGAATTCGGGCCGGTCAGTGCTCAGCATCGAGCGTCTCCTGTTTTTCGAGCCAGCGTTTCGAGTTCTCGATGTTGCGGTCCTGATGGGCCTGCGCTTTGGTGGGCGGCGGCTGCCACGGATTGCGGAAATTATCCGCGGCTTCCTTGCCAACGAAGCTCGCCGCCTGCTTGACGAACTCGGTGCCCTCCTTGCCGAGTGCGCGGACATACGCCGCATAACGCCGCACGGCGTCGAGGATCTCCGGCCAGGTGTGCCCCTCGCGAAGGCGGGCGGCGATCGCTTGTCGTGCTTGCTGCCAGCGCTGGTCACCGCCCGCTCGCCGCGGATAGGTCTGCCGGAATCGATCGAACTCGGGCTCGCAAGGGTTCCCCGCGGCAGGTGGCCGCTCGGGCTTGCGAGGGTTCCCGGTTCCGAACTCGGGCTCACGAGGGTTCCCGGCGACGCGACGACGCTCGGGCTCGTGAGGGTTCCCCGTTCGGTGTGATGCTGGACTTGCGTGTGATGGTCCTGCACGGGCAGGCTGAGCGCCGTTTCGGCGCGAACCTGCCGTAGGATCCAACTCTGAGCGAAGCGAAGAGTATTCAGGATTCAGAGAAGAGGGATTCAGAGAAGAGGGATTCAGAGCGGGCTGGGACGTGCCTGGGTGCGGCTCAGCCTTGGGCCAAGCCGTGCCTGGGTGCGGCTCAGCCTTGGGCCAAGCCGTGCCTGGGTGCGGCTCAGCCTTGGGGGCGGGTGGAATGGTGCTTGGAAGCTCCCTATGGTGCGGCTTCTGATGCCTGATAAAGCTCGGTATCCAGATGTAGGCCGCGCCTGCAACCTCATAACGGACGATCAATCTCTGGTCCGCGAGCTGCTGCAATAGCGGGGCAACGTCGATGGTGTCGGCCGGGAACAGCTGTATCTTGATCTTCTTCGGCCGGTCCTCGAGGCGCCCTTCCCGGTCCGCCATGCACCACAGGCCGGCGAACAGCAAACGAGACTCGATCGGCAGCTCGGCGAGCTGCTCGTTCTGAAAAAATCCCGGTTTCAGGTTTCGCGCCCTCATTCCACCCTCAGAATGGAATGTCGTCGTCGAAGTCATCTAACCCGACCGATCTCGCCGGGTCCGGTGGTGCGGCCTGGCCGTCGCGCACCTTCTGCTGCAGCCATTCCGGCAGCTCGTCGAACAGCGCCCGCTCATCCGGCGAGTACTTCACCAGCGCCCGCTCCGCCTTCGGTCGCGTTACACCTCGCGGTAGCCCCATCACTCCGTTCAAGTTGGCGTACACCCGCCCGTCTGCGCCAGTGGAGTGGGTCACCATCAACTGGCAGGCGGCGCCGAGGATCTGCAGCACATCAAAGCCGGCCAGCTCTTCGGCGCTGAACGCCCGCCCACGCCAGGCCTCCAGATCGCGGCGCAGCTTCGCCTTCTGACTCAGGCTCGAGGTGTAGAACTTGCCGATTTGCGCCGGACCCTGGTGCTCGTTCATGTCCGCGCCGGTCCATGAGATCCGCTCGCCGGGCACCTCCCAGCGAATGTAGAGCTTCGAGCGTGCCTTGAAGCGCCCGCCTGGCTGGATGCCGCAATCGCAGACCAGGTTGCACACCGCGACGTGTACCCCTTCCGCGAGTGGTGTGAAATCGCCGCCGCCACTGTCCCGTACGATCAAAGGCATGCGCTTTCTCTCAGATGCTCTCGAAGCGGCCGCAGCGCAGGTGCCCACGCCAGCCGAACTGCCGCAGTTGGTGCGGTTTCGCGTGGATCTCAGGCTCGAGAGTCGGCTGCTCGTCGCTGCCGGAGCGGGTCCAGCAGCGACCGCGACTCGGATCGAGATTGCAGAGCATCAGTCCGGCGCCTGGCAGCCGCACGATTACTCCGCGGATGGCGCCGTCGAAGCTGGCGGCCTGGTACCAAAACGCGCCGGCGCGCTGCCCCTCGGGCGCATAGATGTCGTTGACACGAAATGCATCGACCGACTCGCGGTTGTAGGAGTGCTTATGAGGGACCTGCACGACGCTTTCAGCTCAGCCTGGCATCGCAGGCAGCTCGGCGGGCAGGCTCCATCTGTTCGATTCCCTCATCTTCCCTGCGATTCCCTCGGATTCCCTCGCGCGCCGCCCGCACTCCCTGAGGTGCCCTCGCCGATGGCGTGCAGGCCCTCGGCCCGCAGGCGCTGGTCCAATACTCTGGCGACATGGATCTGCTCGGTCGCCCATTCGTGAAGCACCTCACGCGCGATCTCGCTCCGGTCGCGCCCGGTCACGCGGTTAATGGCCTCGAGCACGGCATCCGTCTCGGCCGTGACCTTGCCGCGGAAATCCTTGAGGCCCCCGTTGCCGTTCAAGCGACTGCAGACGAACGCGGCGAATCGGCCTTCAACGCGCCATCGGTAATGCGCTCGAGCTGGTATTGGCGAAGTTCCGGCACCGTCTTCCCCCACAGATAGACCGCGCCTCGCGTAATGCCGAGCGCGGCAGCGAGCTTCTGTACGCCGCCGAAGTGATCAATTGCAGCCTGCGTGCGCATGTGCGCGACTGTATAGCAGGCTAAACGGCAGCGTCAAGCACCCTAACCGGCACAGCCGTTAAGTTTGCTATACATATGGAGACTCCAACAACACGGGGGGAGCGTGTCCGCGAAGCTATTGCGGCGACCGGGAAAAAACCGGCCGAGGTCGCTCGCTCGCTCCATCTGACTCGCGGGGCCGTCGGTCAGTGGTTGAGCGGAGACACGAAAAACCTGAAGGGAGAGAATCTGCTCGGCTTGGCCAGGCTGAGCGGTTATGAGGTCCAGTGGATCTTGTACGGCCGCGGCCCGAAATTCTCGCCGAACATGGATGACACGACGTTTCAGGAGCTGGTGGAGACCATCACCGACCTGACCGAAGAACAGCAACGGGAAGTGCTGGAGTTCGCCAAGTTCAAGAGGGCATCATAGGTAAGGCGCCGATGCGAGTTTTGCTGCTGGTACTGCTGGCCTGCGTGACCTCTGGCTGCTACTGGGCGGAGCGGCACGAGCGAAGGGCTGAGGGGATTCGTGCTGCTCAAGAATTTCAGCGCACCGTTCCAGTCTGTATAACCGACGACGAATGCGACAGAAAATGGGCGTTTGCCAGGCGGTGGGTACTCGATAATTCCGGTTACAAGATTCAACATTATTCCGATGACTACATCGAGACCTTCAACATCCGCGACATCGCTGCGACCCGCCTGTGGGTGCGGGTGACGAGGGAGCCGGCGGAATACGACGACAGCTATCGTATCTTGGTCGAGCTCGGCTGCAACAATCCCCTCGGCTGCAACATGGAGCTTCCTGAGGCCAGGCAGCGATTCAACGATTATGTAAACTCCCACTGACCCGATCGACCAAAGTCATTCACCGAATGTGACCAGCATCACGCTGCACGTATAGTGCGCTTGACAGCCTAGTTTAGCGTGCTATACAGTCCCTCTCGCCGCATGGGAAACAGGGGAGAGGGGATGAATCACACACGCTTATCGGACGCCGCTACCCGGCGACGTATTGCCCGCTGCCCGCTTACCGGGTTTCGGCACTTTTCACCGCCCGCCGCCCACCGACCGCCCACCGGCCTGCCATCTGCTGAGGGTTCGCTGGGCAGCGAATCCGGGCTTTGGCGGATCATTCGTACTAACGACGTACGGGTCGGCTCGCCGCCGTCGCCCGCCCGGGGGAGGAATGCATGAACGGCGCCGGCAAGTCGGATCGCGGTTTGTGCGCCCCGGCGGACTCTCGGTACGCCGCCGAAGCCGCCGAAGCCGCCGAGCTCGACGCACTGCTCGCCAAGGTTCATCTCACGCCGAGCATCATGACCGCCGACCAGATCGGCCTGCTCTGCGAGCAGCTCAGCACCCAGCATTTTGAAGTTGTGGCCCGCGTTGACAGCGTGGGCGGCAACGTCGCTGTACTCCTGCACCGCGAGGATCGCAGGCAGGCCTTCATTCCGCATTACCTGCGCCGTCCGGCGCTGGAGGAGTCCCGATGAAACTAGTCAGCAACCCGCCCGTCATGGGCACCGCCGCCCGGCACCTCGAGGTGCTGCTCGAGCACGTGCCGATCGTGCACCTGGTGCGGGCGCTCGCCGTGCGGGACCTGCGCATCGATTGCCGGGCTGGTCACATGCGCATCGCAGGACGAGTCGTTGCCGTCCCGACGTCGTCCGTCTGAATTTCACAAGAGGGGTACCGACCATGAGTTACATCTACGAACGCCGCCAGACCATTCGCGCACCCGGCCAGCCCGCGCCGCGCGTCGCGGCACGCAACGAGCGGGAAGCGCACTGGTTACTGCGCGACCCGCGCTCGCGCGCCGTCGGCGCCGAAGCACTGAGCAACCAACTCGGGCGCGCCTGACCCCCAACAGGCGCGCGCTCCGCATCGACGGGCGGCATGCGGAAAAGGCCTGGCCCGGGCCGTCGTCGAAGGGCACCTATCAGGGGAGAGAGCACATGAGCTACGAGGATATAGACGAACCGTTGTCGCTCCGGGAGCTGGCGAGCCTGCTGGGGATTTTCGCGGTGGTCACGCTCGCTTTGGCCGCTGCCCTGGTGTGGGCGCTGGTCGAGTTCGGCCCCACCTGACACGAAAGAGATGGATATACGCATCGACAAACTGCTGCGGTGGAGCCAGCCGGTTGACGTCGAGACGTCGCGCGGTGTCGGCAGTTCTCGCATGGCGAATCCCACATCGGATTTCTGGGGGCTGTGGCGTGCGCACAAGCGGCAGCTGAAGGCGAACGGGATTCGTGTCGTGCGCAATCCGCACACCAACCGCTATCAGGTCTACTGGGATGAGCAGCCGCCCGTCCTGGCTCCGGATTGGACAGACGCCGCATGATCGTCAACGTCCGCCTCGAGCTCGACGACGTGCAGCGCAACCGCATCTCGCGGCTGATCAACCCGCGCGCGGCTAAACGGCTGGCGAGCCGCCAGGACATCACCGAGTTCGTGCGCGGCTGCGTCGAGCACGCCGCCGGCGCCGTCCATATCGGCACCCCGACCACCGAGTCGATCCGCGCAGAGGCCCGCCCGCCGGACGAGCAGCTGCTGATCGACAGCCTGCGCCGTGAGGGTAAATGCGACAGCTACATCCGCGGCGCCCTGCAGGTTCACCGGGATCTGCGCGGCCGATGATTGACACTACCGTTGCCTGGACTATTCAACATCACGCCGTCGGCAGCGCGATTGTGTTTCTCTGCGCGCAGCGCCCGAATCCCGCTCCAGTCGCCGTTTCGCGGACGGCGCGCTCGAAATCCCCCGAGACGAACGGTGCACTGCCTGGACCGCAACAGCGGATTCTTAATGCGATCTCTTGGTTCGAGGCGCTGCTACTGATGTTCGAGGATGACACGACCGAGGCGCATGAACGGCGCATCGTCCGCTGTCGCTCGTGCCGCGCGAAGATCATCTGGTTCACGACCGCAGCGGGAAAGAAGATGCCGGTCGATGCCGATACCGTTGAGCCGGATGACGACGACGACGAGCTTGATCTCGAGCGGCATGTTTCGCACTTCGCGACCTGTCCGGATGCGGCCAGGTTCAGGCGCGGTCGGTGATGGAGTTCCTGAGCCGCCACGAGCTCGTCGAGCTGACCGGCGCCAGCAAGCGGCCGGTGCAGATTCGCTGGCTGGCCGAGCGCGGCTACCGGTTCGAAATCGGTGCCGACGGCAATCCGAAGGTGCTATCGTCCGCGGTCCAGTCTCGCCTCGAGGAGAAGGCGCCGCGCCGCCGCCGGCGACAGCCGGACTGGAGCGCGGTCCGATGATGGGCCGGCGAAGAAAAAGAAACCGGCACCTGCCCGAGCGCATGCAGCTCCGGCACGGCGCCTACTACTACGTCGCCTATGCCGCGCGACGGCAGATCTGGACTCACCTGGGCCGCGCGTTCGCGGACGCGTTGGTCAAATACGGCGCGCTCGAGGGCCGCCCGCCGAAGGGACGAACCGTCGACGACGCGGTGCATGCCTACCTGCAGGACGCCGCCGGCCGGTTGCGACCGAAGACGATGGCGCTGTACGAGGCAGCCGCCCGCGAGCTGCTCGGCTATGTGGCGGAGGACGGCGCGGCGAAAGGCGGCGCCTTCCGGGGCGTGCAGCTCGAGGACCTGCAGAGCGCCGACGTGAAGGAGTACCTGGTCCGGCGCACCAGCAAGGCCGCGGCCAACGGCGAGATCGCGCTGCTCTCCGCCGCCTACACGCTGGCCGTCGAGCGCGGCTGGGCGCCCCTCAATCCCTGTCGCGGCGTGCGCCGCAACCCGCGCCGCCGGCGCAGCCGCTACATCAACGTCACCGAGCGCAAGCGCCTGATCGCGGCCGCACCACCCCAGATCGCCTCGATGATCGAGATCTCGTACCTGACCGCCTGCCGCAAGTCCGAGGTCCTCGACATCCGGCTCGCGGATATCTGCGACGAGGGGCTGTACGTGCGGCGCGGCAAGACCCAGGACCGCATGCTGTTCGAGATGACCGACGAGCTCGGCGCGGTGCTGGAGCGGGCCCGGGCGGCATCGCGGGGGCGCCGCAAACGGCGCGGGAGCGCCTCGGTGGCCTCGCTGTACCTTTTCTCCGGCCGCACCGGCCAGCGATATACCGAGGACGGCCTGCAGACGATGTGGCAGCGTGTGCGCCGCCGTGCAGGTCTGCCCGACGTCAACTTCCACGACATCCGCCGAGCGCGCATCACCGACGCGGAGCACAAGTTCGGCATGACGATGGCGAACGCGCTCGCCGGCCACCGCTCGGTGACGACGACCGAACGCTACCTGGTGCAGACCGGCATGCGGATCGTGAAGCCGGAGCTGTAGCCACGGTGGGACGCCGACGAATACATGACCAGGACCTGCCGCAACGCCTTGTCCACCGGCACGGCCAATACTTTTACCTGCATCGCCACGAAGGGAAGCAGCAATGGCACAGCTTCGGTCGCGACAAGGCATGGGCAGCCACACATGCCGAGAAACTGAACGAACTGAAGCGACGCGAGAGAAACGACGTGTTTGGCGTACTACGAAGTGTCGGCGAGCAGCTTCGCGAACAAGTGTTGGTGCGCGATGGCTATCGGTGCGTCTATTGCGGTGCTGAGCGGGATTTGGGCATCGATCATGTGATTCCGCACATCGCGGGAGGCAGCACAATGTCATTTAACCTGGTTGCCGCATGCACGAGCTGCAATGCCACAAAAGGCTGCGGAGATCCACGGCAGTTTCTGCTGGAGTTGAATCGTTTTGCTCAGCGGCTGGTTGAAGCCCTGTTGGTCGATTTAATGGACAAGCCTCGCATATTGGACAGCACCGCTGCTGCAGGAGAGGCTTAAGCTGCTGATTTCATGGAGCTGGCGACAGGAGTCGAACCTGCGACCTGCTGATTACAAATCAGGCTGCCGCGGGCCACTCAAGTGTCTGAATCCGCTCCTTAGAATCGCCATTTCGCGCTGTCCATTACTTCGCGCCACATCGGCCCGTAAGGGCCTGAATGTGCCCGTTTCCGGCCCCGATAATGGACAGTTCGCGGAAGCGGAATGCGCCGCGGACGGACGGACCAATCACCATCGGCACTCTTTCTTTCCCCGCTGCGCAGCGATCACCCGCTGCGCGATATCCGCTCGCGGCAGAGTACCGGTCAAAGTCCGCCACCGGTGCCGCCAGTTCGTAGTGCCTGCACCGCGATACGGCGTCGGCGGGTGATCGGGTTTGGCGCTCGCCGAGCGGCGGAGCCGATGCGTACGCAGGCGTTTACCCCCCCTGGTGGAGGCTCAGATTTGGGTCAGGCTGCTAGAAGCTCGGAAGGCGCAGACTGCACTATCATATGTCCAAGGTCGATATCCGACCGGGCAGCCGCGGCCTTCCGCGGCGGGAGAGAGAAGATGACGACATACACACTCACTGACGATCAGATCGACATGCTGCCGGCTGATGTGCTGCTGGCAGTCTACCCGGTCGCTACTCCGGATCGGGATTAAGACCCATTAAACGGTGGGCTCCTGCGCCTGCTGGATGGCTTTCTCGAGCCTTGCGCGCGCAGCGTCATCAGCGGCGACGAGCTGGCCGAATTCGGCCTGCGTC
>JACDCP010000240.1 GCA_013817465.1 Gammaproteobacteria bacterium
ACATCGCGGAAATCGAAGTCGGCGTCCGGCGCCCGAGACTCAGTTTTTTCGGGCTGCATGAGCGGAGGCATTTTGACGGGGCAGCGCGCGGGTTTTCTCGTCATGGGCGCCCTGCCAGAAGCCGACGAAGAAATTGCGCGCGTTGACGCCGAGTGTGCGCGTGCGGTAACCCCCTTCCTGCACGACCAGCGTCGGCAGCCCCATCCCGCCCACCAGGCTGCCGTTCTTGCGGAAGTCGCGGGCGGTCAGCGTCCACGAGCCGGTGGGGTCGCCGCGCGCAGTGTCGAGGCCGAGCGACACGACGAGTAACTGCGGCGCGAATCTGCGGATGCGTTCCAGCGCCTTGCCGAGCTGCTGCCGGAAACGCGCACCGTCGATGTTCTCCGGCAAGGGCATGTTCACGTTCATGCCCTTGCCGGCGCCGGTACCCTTCTCTTCCTCATAACCGGAGAAATAAGGATAGGTGTAGCGCGGGTGACCATGAATCGAGAGTGTCAGCACGTCGGCGCGCTCGTAAAAGATGTCCTGCGTGCCGTTGCCGTGGTGGTAGTCGATGTCGAGCAGGGCCACTTTGCCGTATTCGCTCAGGAAATGCGCCGCGATGGCCGCGGAGTTGAAATAGCAGAATCCGCCGAAGCTCGAGCGCTCCGCGTGATGGCCGGGTGGCCTGACCAGGGCGTAGGCATAAGGATAGCCTTCGAGCAGGCACTCGGCCGACGTCAGCGCGCAGTCTACGGCACCGAGCGCGGCCAGATAGGCATTCTGGTTGAGCGGCGTGAAGGTGTCGATGCAATAGTAGCCGGCCCTTAACGGCAGTTCCTTCGGCGGCCGCGCCTGATTGCGGACGGGAAACACGTACGGATAGACCGAGCGGCCGGGCGGCACGTTGGCGCAGGCGCGCTTCAGGAACTCGACGAATTTCGAGTCATGGACGGCCTTGATGTGCCGATCCGCGAAATGCCGGACCTTGATGCGCTCGAACAGCGCGGTCTTGTCGAGCTCCGTGAGGATGCTGCGGATCCGCACCGGCGCCTGCACGTAGCCTGTGTCCTGCACATGATGGATCGAGTGCTTCCTGTTCACGGTGAGCGCGATGCGACGCTCCCGTGGGACTGTCGCTGGGCCCGTCCTCACGGCGCGCTTGACATACAGCGGCTCTCGCAGCCGCACCGGATCGTCGCGAAAGGATCGCACCACGCGATCGACATATCCGTCCGGCAGCCCGGTGCCGTACTTGCCTTCGAGAACGGCCCGCACGATCCGGCGCGCATCGGCGCGCTTGAGGCTTCCGCGGCCGAGCGAGTCGTAGACGAGATATGGCGGGTCGGTACCGGTCGGCGCTACGGGCGTTTCGTATGCCGTACCGATGATCGGCAGCGCGCCGTAACGTTCATAGAAGCGCAGCCGCGAGGCGTTCTGTGCGCGTACGGTCGGGTCCGGCGAAAGCCCAGGATCGTCGGGCAGGCACTCGAAGAACAATCCCCGCGCGCGGAGACGCCGTGATTCCTCGCGCACGCGCTCGTAGAGCGCGCTGCCGATGCCGCCGCCGCTCCTCCGCCGGCCCGTCGAAATGTAGTCCAGGTACGTGAAGTGCAGAACCGGCTCGTGCGACAGCAGCGCGAAGCCCTGCACCCGAGCCTTGCCGTCCTCTGCGACGAAAAGGATGGCGCGAAAGCGGAATTTGAGCGGATTACGGAGCTGCTCCGGCAGCTTATCGACGCTGCGTTCGCCGAGACCCGGAAACTGCACGCGCAAGATGGCCTGCACTTGCGCCAGCAGCTCGCGGTTGGCCGGCGTGGTGTCGTCGAATATGCGGCGAATGCGGAACACTAAGGGGACATTCCTGATTTCTCTTTTCGCTTGCAGCGTAATCCAGAACACGTTTCCGGGGAAATCAGGAGTGTCCCCATTTCCGCGAATCGCGGGACATAACGAATGTCCCCTTTTCGCGCGTCGCTGCAGCGGCGATGGCCGCAATGGCATCGTCGAATACGATGCCTGCTTGCGCGAGCGCGGCCGCAAAACCGGCGTCCGGCGCAAGACAGGGGTTGACGTTGACTTCCAGGATCCACGGCCGGCCTGCGTCGTCGATCCGAAAGTCCACACGCGCGTAGCCGCGCAGCTCGAAGATCTCCCAGCATCGCGACGCCAGCTTGCTCATATCCTCGCACAGGGCCGCATTGCAGCTCCCGAACTGGCGCGCAGTATGTGCGTACTCGAACGAATCGCCGGCCCACTTGGCGCGATAGCCCACGATCTGCGGTACGCCCGGCGCGTAATCCTCGAAGCGGATTTCTGCGATAGGCAGCACGCGGCAGCCTTTGTCGCACTCCAGCAGCGAGACATTGAATTCGCGGCCAGGCACGTAGCTTTCCGCGAACCATTCGCCGCCGAGCTCGGCTCGGCGCCGGTAAAGCTGTGCGGCCAGCGCCGAGGAATTCGTGACGACGGATGCATCGTCGAGACCGAACGAGGCATCTTCCCAGACCGACTTCACGATCCATGGGCCATTTTCGGGCCGCGCGGGATCGTCGACGGCCGCTGGCGCCGGACAGCCGTGCCGTATGAGCCAGCGCTTGGCCAGCAACTTGTGCGAGGTCAGAAACACGCCGAGCTGGGGCGTGCCGGTGAACGGCAGCCCGAGATCCTCGAGCAGCGCCGGTGCGAGATGAATCAAATGGCCGTGTCCGGCGCGCGATTCGACGAGATTGAAGACCAGGCGCGGATCGAGCGCAACGAGGCGCTGGCGCAGTGCGGTCAGATTTTCATCGAACGGCACGGTTTGCGTCGTGTGACCGAGCGCGTGCAAAGAGATCTCGACGACGGCAGCCTGCTGCAGGCTGTCCTGCTCATCCGCCGGCGCCGAAGCCGGGATCGCGTCGTGCAGGATGACCGCGCAAGGTCCGGGTAATGAATTCCTCCCGGTTGCTCCGCTGGTCATCATCCGCACTTTTCGGGGCCGAACGAATTCGGCCAGCCACACATTCAGGCGGCTGACGCCCGCGCCGATTCACCCACCGGACAGCGTCGCGAGGCCGACTCCACGATCGCCCCGATCAGAGCCGAGTACGTCATGCCTTCGAGCGTGGCGATGATCGGCAGGTCCGAGTGCCCAGGGTGCAGGCCTGCGAGCGGATTGACTTCGAGAAACGAAGGCTCGCCGCCGGCATCGAGCCGGAAATCCACGCGCCCGGCGTCGCGGCAGCCCAGGGCGCGCCAGATATCGAGAGCCAGTGTTTCCAGCCTGATGCTGAGCGGCGAGCGCTCGACGCGCAGGTAGTCGACCAGCTCCTCGCAGTGCTCCTTGTTGCGGTAGGAATAGATCTCCGCGTCGGCGCTCGCGCGAAGCGCGATCTCGCAGCTCCCGACCACCCGCGCATCGGCGCCGGTTCCGAGCACTCCGACCGTGAACTCGCGCCCCGGCAGCCAGGTTTCGACGAGCACCGGCTGGCGGAATTCGGCGAGCAACTCGCACACGGCGCGTGCGAGCTCGTCGCGGGATTCGATTCTGGACGCGGTGGAAATGCCCTTGCCGGTGCCTTCCGCAACCGGCTTGGCGAACAGCGGAAACGGCAGATCGACGGTGTCGACGTGGTGCGCGGCTTCGATCAGCGCGAACGCCGGCGTCGGCAGGCCGAAACTCTGCACGATGCGTTTGCAGAAGGCCTTGTGCAGGGTCAGGGACGCGACGAGGGGATCGGAGAATGTGTACGGGACGTCGAAAGCCTCGAGCAGCGCCGGCACCTGCGCCTCGCGGCCATAGCCCTCGAGACCCTCGGCGATATTGAACACCAGGTCCCAGCGCGCGCCGTCTGTCAGCCGGCGCGCAAGCTGCCGCACATTGCCGATGCGTTCCGGATAGTGGCCTAGACTGCGCAGCGCCGCTTCCAGCGCATCGATGGTGTCGCCGCGATCGAATTCGGCAGTCTCCAGCTCTCCGTAGCCGGCAGCCAGGTAATCGTCGCGCAGGTCGTAGGTCATGCCGATGCGCATGACGATTTACTCCTGCGACGGACTGCGTAGTTCACCGGGATTGGCCACAGGGTCGCGATACCGATACTGCCGGCCGGCATAATTAACCAGCAGGAGATCGTCGCCGTCGCGGCCGGTGACATAGTCCGGTTGCAACGGCAGCTTGCCGCCACCCTCCGGCGCGTCGATGACGTAGGTCGGCACCGCGTAGCCGGTGGTGTGACCGCGCAGGCCAGCGATGATCTCCAGGCCCTTGTCGACGCTGGTGCGGAAATGCGCGGAGCCCGAGATCGGATCGCACTGGTACAGGTAGTACGGGCGCACGCGAATCTTGAGCAGGCCGTGCATGAGCTTGCGCATGACGTCGACATCGTCGTTCACGCCCTTCAGCAACACGGTCTGGCTGCCGAGCGGAATGCCCGCGTCGGCAAGCCGGCCGCAGGCTTCGGCGACTTCCGGTGTCAGCTCGTCCGGATGCGTGAAGTGCAGGCTCATCCAGACCGGGCTGTGACGCTTGAGCATGCGCACCAGATTGGTTGTCACGCGTTGCGGCTGGACGACCGGCTGCTTGCTGCCGATGCGCACGAACTCGACGTGCGGGATGCGCTTCAGGCGCGCGAGCAGCCAGTCGAGCCGCT
>JACDCP010000036.1 GCA_013817465.1 Gammaproteobacteria bacterium
GTTATTACGGGTTTCCGGTCTTCGGCGAGCGCGGCATCAAGGCCGCACAGGATGCGGGCGGGCGCGCGGTGACGGCGGAAGCGCGCAGCTTCGAGCCGGACCACGCGATGGAGCAGCGGCTGACGGATTTCCTCGAAAGCTGTCTGCCATCCGCTGTGGGCCCGGTGATCTGCACGAAAACCTGTCTTTACACGCTGCCCCCCGATCGCGACTTTATCGTCGGCGCAGTGCCGGGCCAGGACAACATCTTCATGGCTGCCGGCGCGGGCCATGCGTTCAAGTTCGCCTCATGGATCGGCCGGACGCTTGCCGGGCTTGCGTCCGGTCAGGCGCCCACCGATGAGATCGCGCCATTCGCCGCCGATCGTCCAGTCCTCAAGATGCGAGACCCACCGCGACAGTACCGGATATGAGTCGTCCACAATATGGGGGTGCCTACCATTATGTGGTATGGTAGCGGCTTGGTGGATGCGCGTGCCTAGGAGGGTCCATGGTAGAACTGCGGAGCCCTGTTCGCCCGGGCGGACTGCCCTCCGCGAACAACCTGGCTGCGACGCGTCGTGAGCGCGCCCGCGCCAGTGCGCTGCCCGCCGCTTTCTATACCTCGCCCGACGTGCACGCGCTCGAACAGTCGCAACTGTTCGCGAATAGCTGGCTGTGCATCGGCCGCGAGGAGGACCTGCCGGATGCCGGCTCCTTTCTAACGCGAGAGATCGGCAGCGAGCGCATCCTGGCGGTGCGCGACCGCGAAAACAGGCTGCGCGCATTCTTCAACGTCTGCCGACATCGCGGCTCCAGGCTCATGGAAGCCGACTGCGGACAGGGCTTGAGGCGCATCACCTGTCCGTATCACGCATGGACTTACGAGCTCGACGGCAGCTTCTTCTCCGCACCGTGGCTCGACGAGTCTTTCGACAAAGAGGCGTATCCGCTGCTCACGGTACCGCTCGGCAGCTTCGGCGGATTCCTGTTCGTGAACCTCGATCCGGATGCCGAGCCGCTGGACGTCTGGCTCGCCGACCTGCCGGACCTGTCGCGCTATCGCCTGGATTCTCTCCGGCGCGGGCATCGCATCGAATACGATGTCGCCGCCAACTGGAAGCTGATCTGCGAAAACTACAGCGAGTGCTATCACTGCGCGCTCGCGCACCCGCAGTTGAACCGGCTCAGCGATTCGCGCAGCGGCGGTCAATTGTTGAGCGGCGCCTGCTACAACGGCGGCCCGATGACCCTGAACAAGGGCATCACGAGCCTGACGATGAGCGGCCAGAGCCGCAATCCGCCCATTCCCGGCCTGAGCGCCGAGGATCATCGCACTGTTCACTACTATGTGGTGTACCCGAACCTGCTGCTGAGCCTGCACGCCGATTATGTGCTGGTGCACAGCGTCTGGCCGAAGGGACCCGAACGCACCCACATCATCTGTGAATGGCTCTTCACCGGCGAGGCCGTGGCGGCCGAGGAGTTCGATCCCGATGACGCCGTGGAATTCTGGGACGTGACGAACAGGCAGGACTGGGACCTCTGCGAACGCGTGCAGCGTGGCGTGCGTTCCCGGGGATACGTGCCCGGCCCATACCACAGCAGCGAGCACTGCGTGCACGCGTTTGATTGCTGGTATGCAGGCGCCATGGCGCCGCATCTGCCCGCTTGATTGACGCCCCGTTCCCGGCACCCTCCTTTGACCGGCATGTGGAGCGAGCTTCACTCACGCAAACTCTCGAGACTCGGTGCTCCCGGCAACAATCCCGCTCATCGCATTCTGCGCGATCGCCACGGTGTCCGATGGCACCGGCGCAGCGACTGATCGATAATCCTGCGATGCGCAAACCTCCTCAGGGAACGCAGGCGGCCATCCGGGCGATCCGGCTTCTGAAGGCCTTTTCGGAGGAGCGGCCTGAGCTCACGCTGAATGAGCTGAGCGCGGCGCTCGACCTGACGCGGACCACCGCTCACCGACTGCTTGCCGCCCTGGAGAGTGAGGATCTCGTGACCCGGCGCGGCGATACGGGAGCGTACCGCCTCGGCGCCGGAGCCATGGCGCTCGGTGCGCAGGCCTTGAACAGCAGCGACCTGCGAGCGCGTGTTCGGCCGCTGCTCGATTCGCTGGCCGCGGAGACGGGAGAGACCGCGACGCTCGAGGTGCTCGTTGACGGACAAATGCTGATCCTCGATGAAGTAGCCAGCGGACGCATGATCTCGCCGTCGGGAAACATCGGCACGCGCTGGCCGCTGCACGCGACGGCCACCGGCAAGGTATTGCTCGCCCTCGTGCCGGATACGAGAAACCTGCTGCACCTGCCGCTGCGGCGTTACACCGACGCGACGATCACCGACATGGCGACGCTGGAAGACGAGCTCGCGCGCGTGTGCCGGCGCGAGTTTGCGACCGCGGTCGAGGAGCTCGAAGAAGGCTTTTCCGCCGTGGCGACCTCGATCCGCAATCCGCTCGGCAAGATCGATGCGGTGATCAGCCTGGGAGGAGCGACGCCGCGCCTGAGCAAACGGCGGCTGACGACGATGGGCGCAATGCTCAGGTCCGCAGCGCGCAATTCTTCGCGCAGGGCGCTTGCCGGCTACGAGTAGACGTCGCCCCAGGCGTTTCGGAGTGCCACGGTGACCACAAGGCGGTGCCGACCATCGCAGGGCCACGGCCGCGCTGACCATGCTGTATCAGATTAATTTCGCCAACGTCATGGACGGCGATGGAAACGTGCCCGCGAATCCCGTGACGGCAAAACGCACGGCTAGCTAGTACTGGCCGGGCTTCGAGACGATATGGATTATCGATGCGGGATTCGAGATCCAGAATCCCTCGAAGTCTTCCGGCAACGGCTCGATTTCGTCGCATCGCACGGTACCGGCAGATTCGAATTGCTTCGCGGCCGTCGGCACATCCTCGGTGACAACCTCCAGCCAGATCTCAGCCTGGCTCAACGCTTCCACGCGATCGATCCAGAGCTGGTTCGCGCCGAATTCGAAGCCCACGGCCGGAGGGTGGTTGTCCAGGGGCTTGAGGCCGACCACGTCCCGGTAAAAGCGAACCGTTGCCTCGTAGAGATGAGGCGGAACTTTCATGGCGATATTGCGGCCGCCAGCGATTTTGATTCGTGTGCTCATGATGACTCCTGATGCTCATTGCCTTTTATCGAGGCGAGCGGAACCCTCGTCCTGAATCCTTCAAGATGATTAACTGGCAGCCTCGTCTGACAGTGCTGAACGACAGTAAAATACTTCTCACACGGCGCCTGGAAGCTCCAGCTCGTCAGCCTCATCGGAAAGCCCGGCCCGCCGTGCCGGAACAGCAGGAAGGAGCATGTGCAATGTCCATGGAAATTAACCCGGTGGAAGACGGTCCGATAGAAGTTGGCACAGTCGGAATACTACGGCGCTACCCCGTAAAAAGCATGATGGGCGAGACTCTCGAACGCGCTTTCGTCGCCTACTCCGGTCTCATGGGAGACAGGGTGTTCGCTTTCGTGAATCCTGAGAAGCGCCGCAACTTCCCCTGGCACACAGTGCGAGAGTACACCGAGATGCTGCTTTACAAGCCGCGCTTTCGTGGCCAGCTCGACCCCGCGGCGCATTATCCCAACCACGACGAGTTCGCAGTCGACGTAACGACGCCTGACGGACGCCAGTTTTCTTTGCACGACAAAAAGTTTCTCGCCGAGCTTCGGGAAGAATCCGGATGCGATTTCGAGCTGCGCTTTTCCGAAAAGGGCATGCCGGATTCGCACCCCGTCTCGATCTTTGGCTTGGATACGCTGCGTGCTCTTAGTGAGGAAGTGGGAGTCGAGGTCGACCATCGTCGCTTTCGGGCCAATTTCTACGTCCGTTGGATCGATTCGACGCCCTTTTATGAAGACGAGCTCGTCGGCAAGTGCCTCAAAGTCGGCGAGACGCTCGAGATCATGATCGTGAAAAAAGACACACGCTGCAAAATCGTCACCGTCGACCCCGACACCGCGGACGTCAATCCCGAGGTCTTGAGGACCATCGCCCGCAAACACGCCGGCTGCGCTGGGGTCTACGCTGTTGTACTGCGCGAGGGCGTCGTCGAGCAGGGCGCAAAGGTTCAACTCCTCACCACATATAAACACTAGCGCCGGATCCCTCCCTGGGGATCGCAACGCCAGGGAGGAATAATCGATCGAGAGACCGCCCGACCAAGATTACGACAGCTTCAACTGCGATCACGGAGGCTCCAGGCTCCGCCGTGGCCATAACAACCAGAAAACGAAGCTTTGAATTTCCTATACTCGGTCACTTCCACCGCTCGGCCCTGGGGCTAAGGGAAGAGAATGTCGCAGGCGACCCGCATCCTTCTCTCCCTCGTCGCAGGGCTTCTGCTCGGCATCCTTAGCGCAGCCAGCGGCGGCGCCTGGGTCGCCAGAGCGGTCGCCGTCGCCGAGCCGATCGGCGGCATGTGGCTCGATGCTCTTCGCATGACGATCGTGCCGCTCGTCGTCGCGCTGCTGATCACCGGCATTGCCGCTTCGGCCGAGGCGGCGCGGGCGAGCCGCCTGGCGGGCCGGGCGATCGTCCTGTTCCTGATATTCCTCTGGACCTCCTCCATTCTGGCGGCGCTGCTGACGCCGCTTTTTCTTCAGCTCTGGCCGCTTCCGGCCGAGTCGGCCGACGCGCTGAAAGCCGCGCTGACGACTTCGGCGGAAACTGTCGGGGAGGTGCCTGGCTTCGGCGCCTTCCTCCGTTCGATCGTGCCGACCAACCCTATCTCCGCCGCCGCCAACGATGCGATTCTGCCGCTCATTCTGTTTACCACCGTCTTCGCCTTCGCCATGACGCGCCTTCCCGCCCAGCCGCGGGAGCAGCTGACCGGTTTCTTCCGCGCGGTCTCGGAGGTGATGCTGGTGATGATCGGTTGGGTGCTCTGGCTCGCCCCGATCGGCGTCTTCGCGCTTGCCTACGCGCTCGGCTCGAAAGCCGGGGCCGCCGCCTTCGGCGCCCTCCTTCACTATGTCATCGTCGTGTCCTCGGTCGGGATCGTGATCTGGCTGCTTGCCTATCCGGTGGCGGTCTTCGGCGGTCGCCTACGTCTCCTCGATTTCGCCCGCGCCGTCGCCCCTTCCCAGGCGGTGGCGATCAGCACCCAATCCTCGCTCGCCTCGCTCCCCGCCATGCTGCGCAGCGCCGAGGCGCTCGAGGTGCCCGTCGCCGCCTCGGGCGTCGTCCTGCCGCTCGCCGTCGCGGTCTTCCGGGTGACCGGTCCGGCGATGAACCTCGCCGTCGTGCTTTACGTTGCCCACTGGTTCGGAATCATGCCTGGCCCGGCACAGATTACCGCCGGTGTCGCTGCCGCGGCGCTCACGACCCTCGGTGCGGTGAGCTTGCCCGGCCAGATCAGCTTCGTCACCTCGATCGCGCCGATCGGTCTCGCCATGGGCATTCCGGTCGAGCCGCTGATCCTTCTCATCGCCGTCGAGAACATCCCGGACATCTTCAGAACGCTGGGCAACGTCACCATGGACGTGGCCGCAACCGCCACCGTTGCGCGGAAGGGCAACTTCACGCCGGGCGAGAATATGACGGAAGAGGATCGGCTCCTCCAATCGGGAGCCGTTGAAACTCCAAAGGGGGATCGCGCACGATGGCGAGACTCGTGAGCGCGTATTCACCGACGCTGACAATTCCGGCGGCATCAACGCGTGCCAGCATTCGCTGACCACATGCGAGCCGCGAGATGCCTGAGGCCGAATACCCGAAATGCCTGGTTGTGCGCGTGTGCTGAGGGAGTCAGGCCGGCAGCATGTAGTGGCGGGGCGCGAGGTCGATGCGTTCACCTCCGGTCAGTGGTCCGGTCGGAGGCAGCGGGCAGTTGCGGCACAGCGCGTAATCGGAGCGCCGTCCCGCGACGAGCGCTTCGATAAGCCGGACGTGCCGCTCCGAGTACCAGAGCTCCTCCACCGTGCTGCTCTCGACATTGCCAAGGCCGAATGCCCCGTGGGTGTCCTCGCAGCAATGGCACATCGTGCCGTCGTATTGGATGATCAAGCGGATGATTGGCCGGTGGCAGGGGGCGTTCGGGAAAACCAGGTCGGGAACCGACATGCGCGCGTCCGTCGGCACGAGCGCCCGGGGCACGCCGATGCTGTGCGCGCCGCGCGATCCATCGGGCCCGATCGGGCTGAACCGCGGATCCACGCCCGTCAGCCGTTCGCGCCAGTACGCTTTGGCCTCCTCGAGCTCGGCCTCGGTACGGTAGTCGTACAGGCCTACGACCACGATGCGGTAGACTTCGACGACCTCCGCGCACAGCGCGTCGTTGTGCCGCAGCACATCGCCGTTCGTATGCAGGTAGGGCTCCATCCCGCGTTCCCGGACCGCGCGCGCGAGCGCGATATTGCGCTTGTCGAGCAGCGGCTCGGAGTAATGGTGGAATCCGACTCGGCCATTGAAGCCGAGCGCATGGGCCTGATCGAGGATGTCGAGGATCCTGGCCGTCGGCATGCGTGCGAGGACGGCCTCGCCGGAATCGTCCAGGTAGCGGCCGGTGCGGTCGTAGGTTCGGGGGCAGAACCAGCATGCGCGGTTGCAGTTCGACTGGGACTCGATCTGCAACCGCTCGAAGAGCGGGATCCGCGGTTCGAGGTTGACCACGGAACGATGCTACCCTCCGCGTCCACGATTGCCAATGCCTCAGCCGCCCCGTTCCGGCGCTGCGGTGGAACGCTTCAAGTCAGCAACAGCTTCAAGTCCGATCTTGCATGGCCAATCAGCACCGCCGTGCTTCGGAAAATGGGGACATTCCTGATTTCAGGCCGCGCGTGCGAGCCCGTAAGTGTCATTACCTGACGAAATCAGGAATGTCCCCATTTTCCCCGGTAATCTGCACGCCAGGTACTTCAGTTTTCCGTCGAGGTCTTCATGCGTACGAGCATCGCGGCGATGTTCCTGCTCCTGCTCTCGGCGAGCGCGCTCATGAGTCAGGTTACCGAGAATAACCGGCCGCGCGCACGCGAGGCTGGCGTGGTCGTCGGCATCCTGCCGACAGGCGCGCACAACGCGATCACCGACGTATCGGGCGTGCTCGTCGGACAGACGACGGTCGTCCGTGATTCCGTGAACACCGGCGTGACGGCGATCTTTCCGCACGGCGGCGATCTCTTCCGCGACCGTGTACCGGCGGCGATCGTCGTGGGCAACGGCTTCGGCAAGCTGCTCGGCATCTCGCAGGTTCGGGAGCTGGGCGAATTGGAAACGCCCGTGCTGCTCACATGCACGCCGTGCGTGTGGAAGGCGGCCGACGCGATGGTGGAGTGGCTGTTGCGCCAGCCAGGGATGGAAAACGTGGGCTCGATCAACCCTGTCGTCGGCGAAACGAACGACGGCGGATTGAACGACATCCGGTCGCGGCCGGTCACGCCCGATGACGTCGTGCACGCGCTCAAATCGGCGGGCGGCGGCCAGGTCGAAGAAGGCGCCGTGGGTGCGGGGCGAGGTACGAGCGCGTTCGGCTGGAAGGGCGGGATCGGCACATCGTCCCGCATCCTGACCGCATCGCCGGGCGGCTACACCGTGGGCGTGCTGGTGCAATCGAATTTCGGCGGTGTCCTGACGATCAACGGCGCGCCGGTAGGACGCGAGCTCGGCCGTTACTCCTTCCAACGGGATGTCTCGGCAGACGCCGCGCAACGAGAGCAGGAGGATGATCGTGAAGGCGTCGAGATCGATTCCCCCGATGGCAGCACCCGCTCGAACGCGTGAAGGAATGCCCCGGCGAAAACTGCGGCTGGCTGTTTATCGATGCATCAAAAAACCGCTCGCGCAATTGGTGTTCCATGAAAACGTGCGGCAATGCCGCCAAGGTCAAGCGGTTCCGGCAGCGCGCAAGTTAATCGCGCTCGCGGCCAGCTACAAAAGTCATGCTTCAGCCATCATAATCCACGATGCTATGTGCCCTGAACTGAAACTTCATCGCTGCGTGTTTCGTGCATTCGCCTTCGCGCTGGTTGCCGCCGGCATGTGTGCGCATGCGGCGCAGGAATATGCACCGAACGGCAATTATCGGGACCTGGTTGCGCTCTTCGAAGACTGGCGAGCCTTCGAACAGCCGCCTCTGCGCGAAGGCGCGCCCGACTACACGGCTGCAACTCTCGGGCGAATGCACATCGAGCTGCAGGCTTACCAGGCCCGGCTCGCGGGAATCGATCCGGGCAAGTGGCCGATTGAGCAGCAGGTCGACTACCACATCCTGCGCGCCGAGATGAATGGCTTCGACTTCAACGTCCGGGTCCTGAAACCGTGGGAGCGCGACCCCGCGTTTTACACGACGGTCTGGATCGCGCAAAGCGACACGCCTGCGCACGAGGGGCCGACCCATCACGGCCTGGTCGAGTTGTGGACGTACTCTTTTCCGCTGTCGCCCGCGGCGGAGAAGAGGCTGGCCGGCGAGCTCCGCGTGATCCCGCCGCTGCTTTCCCAGGCGCGCGGCAACCTCACTGGCAATGCGCGCGATCTGTGGATTTCCGGTATCGGGACGATCAAGAACCAGATCAGTGATCTGTCCGCCCTCGAACAGAAAATCGGCGGCGCCGGTTCCGAGCTCGAGCGTGCCGTGAAGGACTCACAGCAAGCGACGACGGACTTCCTCGCGTGGCTCGAGCGGCAGGCGCCCTCGAAGACCGGACCGTCGGGCATCGGCAAGGAGAACTACACCTGGAGCCTGCGCAACGTGCATCTCGTGCCGCTGTCGTGGGAAGAAGAAGTAACCATCCTCGCGCGCGAACTCACGCGCGCGCACGCCTCGCTCCGCCTGGAAGAAGCGCGCAACAGGGGGCTGCCGGAAATCCCGGTCGTCGGGAATCCGGAGGAATACCGGCAGCGCGCCAACGCTTCGGTCAGCAAGCTGATGGCGTTCCTCGAGGACAAGGACATCATGCCCGTCAAGGCGAACATGGAGCCGGCCTTGCGCGAACGCATGGGCGAATTCGTGCCCGAGCAGACACGCAACTTTTTCGCGATTGCAACGCATCTCGAGCCGATGACGCTTTACACCCATTTCTATCACTGGTGGGACCTGGCACAGGTCCGCGATGAGCCGCACGCGAGCCCGATCCGGCGCGGACCGCTCCTCTACAACATCTGGGACAGCCGCGCCGAAGGCATGGCAACCGCATTCGAAGAGATGACGATGCACGCCGGCCTTTATGACGACAATCCCCGTGCGCGCGAGATCGTGTGGATCATGCTGGCGCAACGCGCCGCGCGGGGCCTGGCTTCGCTGTATGCGCATGCCGATCAGTACACGATGAAACAGGCAGCGGACTTCCAGGTGGCCTGGACTCCACGCGGCTGGATGCGCGAGGACCTCGACCTGCTCGGCTTCGAGCAGCAGCTCTATCTGCGCCAGCCAGGCTACGGCACGAGCTACGTCGTCGGCAAGCACCTGCTCGAGGAGCTGATGAAGGATCGTTCGAAACAGCTCGGGGAAGAATTCACGTCCCGAAGATTCTTCGAGGAAGTGAACGGCGCCGGGCTCATTCCAGTTTCGCTGATCCGCTGGCAGCTCACCGGCAAAGACGATCAGGTCGCAACGATGATGCGGGTGGACTGAATCGGGCCGGTCGACACAAGGGTCGGCCCTTCACTACACTGCCGGCAGCTCGCGATGGACGAAAGCGCAGTTTGGCATCGCCACATGCCGTGGGGTTCATTTTCCGATCATACCGTTGACCACAATAGAAGCGATCGGTGCCCTCTTCGGGTTCGCCAGTGTGTGGCTTTATTCCACCAGAGCATCTGGGCCTGGCCAGTTGGACTCGTCCAGGTCTTCCGCGGAGACGTTCAACACGGTTTGGGTACCGGAGTATGGCCGCGAATACTGGGAACAGCATCATATCAACCGGCGTCTATCGTCAGCGCAGTTGCTGGATATCGCGGAAGGGCCCGGCAGCGCGAAGAGACACAGATATCGAACGCTGACGGCCTCATTTTTGTTGATACCGACGCGTCGACCACGTATATGTTCTCGCTGTATTATCATGGCTGTGCATGCCCGAGACTTGCAGAATTCGCTGCCGAAGCCGGGCGGCGCTACGACCTGTATTTCCTCTGCGAAGACGATATTCCGTATGACCAGACATGGGATCGTTCCGGGCAAGCGCAGCGCAGCACTTTTCAAAAGCAGATCAGAGCTGACTTGTTGCGCCGAAAGATCCGTTTTGTCAGTTTGCGAGGTTCCATTGACGAAAGAATGGCCGCAGTCACGACTGTAGTCGATGGATTTGATAGATTTGAATCGCTGAGGAGTCCTTAATAAGGGTCAAGGACGGCTGCTTTTCAGAACGTTGCTGTCCCTGCCCCTCCAACCGTCCGTCGAACCGGGTGCCGTGGTCATGCATCGTTGCCGCGGGCCGTCCCTCTTCCCGGGCCATACAAGCAGAGAGCGCCCGGATCGTCCAAACGGAGTCCATATCCCGCCGTCGCGCACGGATTAAGCACTCGCTTCCGATTATGTCGCCGGGAAAATTACGAGGAGCGCCGCGCATGGCCATCTACCGCTACGCCGCCTACCCCGAGGCGAAGGTCTATGACGCCTCGAAGAGCAGGCAGATCAACCACCTGCTCTTCGGCGACTGGGTGCGCGTCGAAGGCGACGTCGACGCCGGCTGGGTGCCCGTTCACGTGCGAGGCACCGACGGCTTCATGCGCGAGGACACTCTGCAGGAAGAGCGCACTCTAGAAGTTGTCTTCACAGATGTCGGCCAGGGCGACGGCTGCCTGCTCGTCACGCCGGGCGACAAGCACTTCGTCATCGATGCGGGCATCAGCGACAACATGTATCGCTTCCTCAAGTGGCGTTACGGCGGCTTCCGGAAGAAGTGGACGTTCGAGGCAGCGATCATCTCGCATCCTGATCAGGACCACTACGGAGGATTCGAAAAATTCTTCACCGAGCCCAACGTGCATTTCAACGGTGTCTATCACAACGGCATCATGGAGGAACGCACGAGCAATCAGCCGCTCGGGCCTATCGAAAACATCGGCGACCGCAAGTTCCTGATCGGCCTGATCGAGCGCCAGAACGACCTCGCCGCCTTTCTCGCCGACACGCCACGCTGGAGGCATCCGCAAAATGCCGCGTGGGACAAGAAATATCCATCGCTGCTCAACGATGCGTTGACGTCCGGGCGGGTCGGGAACATCGAGATGCTGGCGCGATTCGACGATGCTGATCCATTCCTGCCGGGCTACAGCGAGGATCAAGAGCTCTCGATCGAGATCCTCGGCCCCGTGGTCGAGCGCGACGGGCAGAGAGCAATGCTCCGCGCCTTCGGCGAGACGCCTCAGAGCAAAAGTTTCGACGCCGGCAAAACGAAGAACGGTCACTCCGTCATCCTGCTGGTGCGCTATCGCGACGTGCGCCTGCTGCTCGGCGGCGATCTCAACACAGCGGCTGAAGTGTTCCTGATGCAGCAGTACGCGGGCATCGAGCACGACTATCCGTGGACGGCGGCACAACAGGAGCAAATGGTGCATGCCGCGCGTCCATTTTTCGAGGCTGACATCGCTAAGGCGTGCCACCATGGCTCGTCGGATTTCACCGATGCGTTCATCCGCACCGTCAACGCCGCAGCGACGGTGATCTCCAGCGGCGATGAGGAGTCGCACGCGCACCCGCGCCCCGATACGCTCGGCGCGCTCGGGCTGCACGGTCGCGGCGCGCGGCCACTCCTGTTCTGCACCGAGCTCATGCGCTCGACCCGTGAGGATGAAGGCTCGCTCGAGGTCGAGATCGGCCGCTTGCGCGAGCGCCTGGCCGAGGCCGAGGGGGAAGAGGACGCCGCCGAGGTCGCCGGGATTCGCGCGCTGCTCGATGCGCACATCGACAAACTCCTCGAGCGCAACGTCACGGTCTACGGGTCGATCAACCTCCGCACCGACGGTCAGCGGACGATCATGGCCTACAAGCTCGAACGAGAGCGCCGCTACGCGAACGCCCTCGAGAAGTGGGACATCTACCGCCTCGAGGCAGAGGGCAACGGCCCCGTCGTGTACAAGCCGGAGAAGTAAGACGCAGGAGCCTTGGCGTACCAGGCCACGCGCGAGATTTATCGCGGCGAATAAGGCCGTTTGTCGATTTCGGCCTCTGCCAGACGACTACAGGGCGTACAAAGCCGTTTCAGTGCCGCCAATTCCGGCAAAAGTGATGGGAGGAACCAATCCATGTGTCCAGCATGTCTCACATCCATGGCGCTGGTGATTGCTGGCGCAACCTCGACTGGCGGCGTGACGGCGCTCGTCGTGAGAAAGCTGCGAGCGAAGCGTGACACGAAAGAGTCCCCCGGGAACTTAAAGCACGGCACCACGAGCGGTACGGAGAATGACCAATGAAGGATGAAACATTCAATCGAGCCCTGTCCCGCGCGCTGCTGGCGCTGCGCATCACGCTGGGAGTATTTCTGCTTCAGTGGGGCGTCGAAAAGTTCGTGGTGCCGCAGAATACCGTCGTTATCTGGAGTTTTTTCTACGGCCTCAACGTCTCACCGATCCTGGGATACGTTTTCGGCGCTGTGGAGATTGCCCTCGCCGTCTGCCTGTTTCTGGGAACCTTCAGGACGGTGGCCTACGGCGCGGCGCTGTCGCTGCATGCAGTCAGCATGTTCGCCTCATGGCGCCAACTGCTCGATCCCTGGGGTGATCCCGCGAATCATTTGTTCATCGCCGGCGTGCCGGTGCTGGGCGCCCTGGTCGCGCTGTTCCTGCTGCGACATTGGGACCGCGGCATCCTGGATCGGGAATAAACGTCACATTTCGGCGCCATCATTCCGCTGATTTGCGTTCACCTTGTCGAATTCGATCGTTACCGAACGACTATTCATATCCACGCACTTCAACACGATCAGCAGCGCGAAGAAATCGTCATGAGCAACGCCGTCAACTCACCCAGGGCCACACGCCGCGACTGGATCGGGCTCGCCGTGATCGCGCTGCCGTGCGTGCTCTACTCCATGGACTTGACGGTCCTGCATCTCGCCGTACCGTCCCTGAGCGCGGACCTCAAGCCCAGCAGTGCCCAACTGCTGTGGATTGTGGATATCTACGGCTTCCTGCTCGCCGGGCTGTTGATCACGATGGGCACGCTGGGCGACAGGATCGGTCGCCGTCGTCTGTTGCTGATCGGCGCCGCCGCGTTCGGCGCCGCCTCGGTGCTCGCCGCGTTCTCGACCAGCGCCGAGATGCTGATCGCGACTCGCGCGGTGCTCGGCATCGCCGGGGCAACCCTCGCACCATCGACCCTGTCCCTGATCCGCAACATGTTTCTCGACCCGGGGCAGCGCACCGTCGCCATAGGGGTATGGGTAACGAGCTACTCGGTCGGCGCCGCGATCGGCCCGCCGCTCGGCGGCGTGTTGCTACAGTACTTCTGGTGGGGCTCGGTGTTCCTGGTGGCGGTGCCGGTGATGTTGCTGCTGCTGGTGCTGGGGCCGATACTGCTGCCCGAGTTTCGTGATCCCAAGGCAGGCCGGCTGGATATTGCGAGCACCGCGCAGTCCCTGGCTGCCGTGCTGGCGGTGATCTACGGCCTCAAGCAGATAGCCGAGCAGGGCCTGGGCTGGCTGCCCGCACTGTCCATCGTGGCCGGTCTTGCCGTGGGCGTCGCGTTTCTGCGCCGGCAACGAAAACTGGTTGACCCGCTGATCGATCTGCGCCTCTTCCGGGCGCCCGCCTTCAGCGCGTCCCTGGCCACGTATACGTTCGGCACCTTCGTTGCGTTCGGCGTTTATCTCTTCATCGCGCAGTACCTGCAAGTAGTGCTCGCGCTCTCGCCCTTACAGGCGGGTCTGTGGTCGATGCCCTTCTCCGGCGGATTCATCATCGGTTCCATGTTGACCCCGATAATCGTGCGCCGGCTTGGCCCGGCGTACGTGATGGCTGCCGGCCTGATGCTCGCGGCCGTCGGCTTCGGGATACTCACGCAGGTCGGCGGGGCCTACGGGCTCGCAGTCCTGGTGACCGCCACCGTCGTCTTCTCTTTGGGCCTGGCCCCGGTGTTCACGCTTGCGACCGATCTCATTGTCGGAAACGCTCCACCCGAGCGGGCCGGGGCCGCGTCGGCGATCTCGGAGACCAGCTCCGAGTTCGGCGGGGCGCTGGGGATCGCCGTGCTCGGCAGCATCGGAACCGCCGTCTATCGGAGAGGGATGGCCGGCGCAGAGATCGATGGCGTGCAGCCGGAGGCAACCGAGGCCGCGCGCGACACGCTCGGCGGCGCAGTCGCCGTGGCACGGGAGTTGCACGACGAACTCGGCGCAAATGTGCTGATCGCGGCGCGCGAAGCGTTTACGCAGGCCTTCGAAACCATTGCCGTCATCAGCGCCGCCGTCGCGATCGTCATGGCCATCGTGGCTTTCGTTCTGCTGCGACGCGTGAAAGCTGGCGCCGGGCCGGCATCACCCTCCGACGTGCAGTCTGACGGAGCCATCGCAGTGGCCGCGGACGACGTGCAGCTACTCAGCCCCGTCGCCGCCGCGGCAGACGAACGATGATCGCCGTCGATGGCCGCTCAGGTTACCCGCTGCCAGCGCAGAGCAATAGCCGCCCCGCCATTCACGCTAACGAAGGAGATTGAGATGCTGGGAAACAGGGATGCGGCCGCAAACATTGCGGTCAGGAAACTGGACGTCGCCAGGCGATTCTACGAAGACACGCTCGGCCTCACGCAGGTCGCAGCCGAAGGCGAGGAACTGGTCGTCTTCAGGAGCGGGAGCTCCACGATCAACGTTTATCGGTCGCAATACGCCGGCACGAACCAGGCCACGGCAGTGACGTGGGATGTCGGCGATGACGTGGAAAGTGTCGTTCGAGCGCTCAAGTCCAAAGGCGTGGTGTTCGAGCACTACGACATGCCGGACATGAAGCGAGAGGGAGATGTCCATATCGCCGGCGACATGAAGGTCGCCTGGTTCAAGGACCCGGACGGCAACATCCTCAATATCGTCAACAGTTAGGCAGGGAAAATGGGGACATTCCTGATTTTCTGAGAAATGACTGTTTCACCTAAATCATGATGTCCGGAAAAACAGGAATGTCTCCATTTTTTAACGCAGGGATCCGGACGGCAACATCGTCAACAGTCAGTGCGAGAGAAATCATCATGACAAAGGTCAAGTCGGCACTTCCAAAAGTTGTCTCACGGGATGAGTGGCGGGTTGCCCGCGAGGCGCTGCTCGCCAAAGAAAAGAAAGCCACCGATGCGCGGGATGCGCTCGCCGCCGAACGCCGCCGGCTACCGATGGTGGAGATCGACAGGGACTACGTGTTCGAAGGCCCGGATGGCAAGGCGAGCCTGCCCGATC
>JACDCP010000241.1 GCA_013817465.1 Gammaproteobacteria bacterium
CTTCTGCGGATGCTGTATCACGAGGAAGCGGAGACTGCCGAAGTTGCATCCCGCTTGCGCGTCACGCCGGCGGCAGTGCGTGTGCGCAAACACCGTGCACTCCAGCGGCTCGGCGAGCTGCTTGATGGAGCAGATATTTGAAACGATGGCCGGTGAACGGGAACACTGGGAGGAATGAGCACTCACGAGGAGATCTGCGAGTACGCCGGGCGCGACGACCTGGGGCCGCGCTATCTCGCCGACCGGCTGTCGGCGCAGGAAGCCGAGACCTTCGAGGCACACTATTTCGGCTGCGATGCCTGCTCTCAGCGGGTTCAGCGCGCACTCGAATTGCGCGCTGCTTTCCGGGGCGCAGATGCGCGGGCACCGGCGGCCGAAGTGCCGGATACCCGGTCTCCAGGTGCCGGCAACTGGTGGCCGATGGCTGCCGGCGTGGCCGTTGCCGCGCTGCTGCTCGGCACCTGGCAAATCACGTCTGACAACGGTGTGCCGGATAGCGACGCCATGCGCGGACCGGGCGACTCGCTGCAGGTCAGCACACGCGCGGAACCGGGCCGGCTCGCCGCGAGCTGGCCGTCGGTGCCGGAAGCGGATGTGTATCGCGTGCGGCTTTTTTCCGGCACCGGGACGCTCCTGCTCGAGCGTGAGACCCGCGGGAACGAACTGGAGATTCGTGGCGAGTCGCTGTCGGGGCTCGAGCCCGGGCGGGTTGCTTACTGGAGCGTCGAGGCGCTGGACGAGCTGCGCAGGTCCGTCGCGCGATCGGAGCTGGTCGAAGCGGTTCCCGTCGCGATCCCATGATGCGGTTCCTGGTACCCGCGGTATCGAGCGCGATCCTCCTGCTGGCGCTGGCGGCGCACGGTGACCTCCCAGAACGAGAAACGGATGCCTCGGCGACAAAGCCCGACCCGCGATTCGCCGTTGCCGACACGCCCCGTGAGGAGGGACGGTTTGATGAGGCGCTGCCGATTTACCGCGCGCTCCGCGACGAGTTCGCCGCCGCGGGCGATACTGCGCAGCAATGGTATGCGGACATGCTGCGACGGGCCGGTGACGGCGAGGCCTCGGATGCTGCGCTGGCCGAAGCGCTGTCGCTGGCCGGAAACGATCCGCAGCGCGTGGCCGCGACGCGGCTGGGGAAGTGCAATTTTCTCTCCTGGCTCGGCCAGTCCGATGCCGCGATCGCCGAGTGCACCGATGGGCTCGAGATGGCCAGGTCCGCCAGCGACCGGCAGCTCGAGGCGCGCGCCCATTTCCTCCTCGGCACGATTCACTCGCGACGGGGACGTTATCGCCAGTCGGTTGCGGAAACGGAAAAGGCGCTCGAGCTGCGTCGCCGCTACGGCAGCTCGCCGTACGAGATGGCGGGGACTCTCAACAGCATGGGAATCGAGTACGCGGCGGTCGGGCGCCTCGGCGAAGCGGAAAACATGTACCGGGATGGGCTCGCCCTCGCCAACTCGTTTGCTACCCCCTGGTATGCCTACTTTCTGCACAGCAACCTCGCCCATCTGCGCGCGGCCACCGGCGACATGGAGGGCGCCCTCGATTCGATGAACGAATCGCTGCGCGGCGCGGAAGACCTCGACGACAAGCAGGGCATGGTCTATGCGCACAACAGCTTCGCCGAGTTCTACCTGGGGGTAGGCAATCGGACTGCCGCCCGGAGCCATCTCGATAAATCCCTGGCGATCAACGAAGAGGTTTCGCAAATCTATCGCGTCATCTCGCTCGGCATGCTCGGCGAAATCGAAGCCGCGGAGGGTCGCAACGAACAGGCGGAGAGCACGCTCACCGAGGCGCTGGCGCTCGCCGAGTCGTCCGACTTCGGCCTGCAGGGCGTCAACATACGCGCGGCGCTCACCAGCCTCGCCGCCGATCGCGGCGACCCGGCGGCCGCGCGACGCTGGGCCGAGGAGGCCGTGTCGCTTGCGGAAACGCTGGGCAGTCCCGATGCGCTGATCAAGGCGCTCGAAGCACGCGCCGTGGCAACGGAAGCCGCAGGCGGCGCCGGGGGGCCGGAGGCCTATCTCGCGGCAATTGACATGCTCGAGTCGTGGCGGGGTCGCCTGGCGCTGGGCGATCTGCGCATGGGTGTCGCGGAGCCTCGCTGGGGCATTTACGAGGGTGCGATACGCACGCTTCTCGCGGAGGGACGTGCCGCGGACGCGTTCGAGGTTGCCGAGCGGGCACGCGCCCGCCTGCTGCTCGAGCTGCTGGCGGAACGCGACGCGTCCCGGCCCGAAAGCTCGCGGCCGGAGCAGATTCGGCAGCAATTGAGGGCGCGTTTCCAGGAGCGGCTGGCAGCGAGCGAAGATGGGGAGCGTGCAGCGCTCGACCTGGAAATCCGGCAGATCACCACTTCGCTTACGCAGATCGAGGCGGACGTAAAGCGACGAGACCCGGCGGCGGCGGCGGCGCTTTACCCGCAACCAGCGTTGCTGGCCGAGGTGCAGGCAAAAGTGCTGGGATCCGGGCAAGCGTTGTTGGCTTTTTTCTGGGGCGATCGCGATGTCTACGGCTGGTGGATCACCGAAAACGAAGTGCGCGCGGCGCGGCTCGATTCTGTCGGGTCGCTTGCAGCACGCGTCGATTTCCTGCGCGGTGTGATCGAGCAGCCGTCGGGTCCGACCTGGACCGGTCCGGCTCTGGCCGCATTCGATGCGTTTATCGCCCCGCTCGCGCCGACGCCCGCCACGGATATCTTCGTCGTTGTCGACGGGCCGCTGGCGCACGTTCCCATCGAAATCCTGATTCCGGCCGAGAGTGCCGCGCCGCTCGGTGCAACGAGCCGCATCGTTTACAGGCCCTCCGCATCCGTATTGCTCAGCCTCGCGCGACCGAGCGAGCCCGAGACCTGGGATCGCTCGATCCTGGTCGTCGGCAACCCGGTGATCGAGGATGGGGAGTCGCAGCTCGCGAGCCTGTGGCGCGACGATCCGCTCGCGCCGCTGCCGTACGCTGCAGAGGAGGCGCGCGCCATTCACCGGCTGTTTCGCGACCAGCGCGCGGATCTCCTGCTCGGGCCGCAAGCGACGCTGGAAGGGTGGATCGGCCTCAGGCCCGGACGCTACAGGTTCCTCCATTTCGCTGCGCACGCGCGCGTTCAGCGACCGGCGGCCGGAACAGACGCATTTGGTGCTCGCCGGGAGCCGCCTCGACCTGGCTGCGATCCGCAAGCTCGATCTCCGCACGGAACTCGTGACGCTTTCGGCCTGTGAGACCGGGCGCGGGCGACGCGTGCGCGGTGAAGGCATCATCGGCCTGCCGCACGCTTTTCTGGCTGCGGGCGCGCGCGGCGCCCTCGTGACCCTCTGGCGCATCGATGACGAGGCGACAGCGGTCTTCATGCAGCATTTTTACCGGCAAGTGCACCAATGCGATGCGCCGCGGAGGCGCGCCTGAAGGTGCGCCGCAAGCAGATTGCGGCCGCAGGATCCCATCCCGCGCGTTGGGCGCCGTTCGTGCTGGTGGGCGGAATCTGAACGGCACCTTCTTCGCGCATGTGCCGTTTCCAAGCGATGCTATATTAGCCGCCCCAACGATCTTTTCCCGCAACCATGAAACCCGGATACAGGCTGACCTACAAGCTTGCGCGACGCATCGTGATCGGCGTCGTCGGCACGACGGTGCTGCTCGTCGGCATCGCTCTGACCGTCCTGCCCGGGCCGGCTTTCATCGTGATTCCACTCGGGCTCGGCATTCTGGGCATCGAATTCGCCTGGGCGCGACGGTGGCTGCGGAAATTCCAGCAAAAGGTCGGCGATACGGCGCGCTCCGTGCTCGACCGACGTAACGACGAGCCCGCTCCCACGCAGCCCCCGGTTCGCCACGACGATTTCGACCGGCACTGAGTTGAGCAATAGCCGGCAGTCGCCGCAGGCTCCGGGCGAAGAGACGATCATGATCCGCGGACTTGCCTGCCGCCTGCACTGCTGGGGCAGGCCGGACGCGGAACCCTTGCTGCTGCTGCACGGCTGGGGCGATACCGGCGCGACTTTTCAGTTTCTCGTCGATTCGCTCGGCGACCGGTGGCGCGCAATCGCGCCGGACTGGAGAGGCTTCGGCGACAGCGAATGGGGCGCCGGCGGCTACTGGTTTGCCGATTACCTGGCGGACCTCGACGCGATCCTCAGGCACGTCAGTCCGGATCGTGCCGCGCCTGTTGTCGGACACAGCATGGGCGGCAACGTGGCCGGGCTATACGCGGGCGTGCGTCCGGAGCGTGTGAACGCGCTGGTGCTGATCGAGGGTTTCGGTATGCCCGCGTCCAATCCCCGGGACGCGCCGCAGCGCTATCGGCTGTGGCTCGATGAGCAGCGGGTGCCCGCGGACTTCCGCACCCACGCTTCCATCGAAGCCTTCGCGGAGCGGCTGCGTTCCCGCAGCCCGCAGCTCGATGCGCATCGCGCCCGTTGGCGGCGTTTCGGTGATGACGACGCCCTTCCGCCGCAGGAGGTCGGGGTCGTCGTGGACCGTGGCGGCAGCGGTCGCCGTCGCGTGGACCGCGAGCCCAGCCTCAAGGTGTCGCCAGACGGCGTTCGTCGTGTGGTACCCACCCATGAGATTGCCGTACAGGAACAC
>JACDCP010000242.1 GCA_013817465.1 Gammaproteobacteria bacterium
CCGTGAAACCGGCGAGCAACGAATACGCCAGCGCGGCGAGCAAAGCCGCACAGGCGCCGGCATCGGCGGCAGCAGTGCGTCGCGCAAACACGGGCAACAGGCGCCAGATGCGCCGCGCGAAGAAAAACACGAGTCCCGCCACCAGCGCGACGTGCAGTCCTGATATGGATATCAGGTGGCTGGTGCCGGTCGCGGCGAATACAGCCCATTGCTCGCGGCTGATGCGTTCTTCGGCGCCAACGGACAGGCCGCTCAGCACGCCGAGCGCCGGGCGCTCGCCGAGCGCGGCGGCGAGACGCTCCACGATGTGTCGCCTGAGCTCGAGCATCGGGCGGGCACCGTTCGCGGCCGCAAGCCGGCGATTCGCCGGGCTCGAACGGACATAGCCGGTGGCGCCGACGCCTTCGCGAAACAACAGCGCCTCGTAGTCGAAACCGCCCGGATTCATGAAGCCGCGCGGCGCTCTGAGCCGCACCACGAGCTGCCAGTGCTCTCCCGCTGCGGGCCGCGCCCCGGCGTCGTACCAGCTCAGCCGGAGGCGCGCCGGGACACCCGGCGGGCGCTCCTCGGGCGCAAGCTCGAAATCGAAACGCACGGGGCCGTCAGGGCTGCCCGGCAACGAAACGACCGTGCCCCGTAGCGTGAGCTCGCGGCCTTCGAGCGTTTCGTCGAGTCGATCGGCCAGCCGCCAGCCGGCATGCCCCCAGGCCCAGGCAAAGCCGGCCGCGACGATGAGCAGTACCCAGCCGGCTCGCGGCCACCGCGGCACGAGCAGGACGGGCAACGCCAGCCAGAGCAGCCCGCCGGCCGGCGGCAGCTCGGGCAGCGCGTGCAGCAGCGTGGCGCCTGCGAGAAACAGAACAGCCGTGTAGCGCACGCGTCGCGCCCTCGCATCCCGCCAGCGCATGACAGGTCAGCAGGAATTTTAGCCGGCTCGAGGCGGGGATCCCGGCCGGGAAACTGTCCTGTGCGTGCAGTTACTGGTTTGTGCAGGCCGGATAAGTGGAAGCGTTACGAAGCCCGGAAACCGGCGCCGGCTGACCCTGTTGCATGCGGCAGGAACAAACCGATCGCGGCAATAACGATGCCTGAAACTGCCAGTTATGGATTCTCTCGCGCATAAAGCGTAAAGTCCGGGTCGCACAAAAGCTAGAAAAGGCGTCTCAACTCCGCCCGGGGCTAAACGACCCAGAAATCCGCCGCAATGCCTCAGGCGATGATTCGGATCAGTTGACAGGACCGGCCCGAGAGCCGGCGCTCAACAGACATTCGGGGGAATCCATCATGACCAGACGAATCATGTCGCTGGCGGCGTGGACGGTCTGCTGCGTCCTGCTGCCGTCGCCACACAGCCATGCCACTACCGTCCTCGAGCTGAATCTCGTGCAAATGACAGATCGGGCGGAAAAGATATTTCGCGGTACCGTGCTGAGCGTCGACGAAAGTCGTGTGGAAGCCGGAGGCGGCGAATTGCCCGCCCTGATCTACAGGATCCAGGTCGACGAAACATTCAAGGGTGAGTTTGCCGCAACCGGCGTAAAACACATTGTCGAGCTGAAAGTGCTCGGCAGCCTCAAGCAATACCACTCGAATAAACCCATTATTCCGGACTTCCCCCTGCTCAGGATCGACAGCGATTACCTCCTGCTGATGGGCGCTGCCGGAGCCACCGGTTTGTCTGCCCCTGCAGGCTTGAGTCAGGGCGCCTTTCTCATCTACGTGGATGCCGTAAGCAAGGACGAAGTCGCTGTCAACGGAAACGACAACGCAAACGTCTTCAAGGGCATGAATGTCAGAAGCGGACCGGGTCCCGTGAGTTATCAGGTGCTGAGCGATGCGATTCACGCTCAGCTCGGTTATTAGGAGGGCGCCATGAAAGCGTCCAAGCAGACAGCCTCCTTCGTCGCGGCATGCCTCATGATATTCGCCGGGTTCCCGATGAGCTTCGCAGGCGGACCTCTCAATCTGAACCCGGAGGACCCCGATAACTTCGAACGCTGGGCCGGCGGCGGTGCCGGCATTTCTTTCAACCCGGACCGGGGTGGTCTGGGGCCGCAGTCCAGTGCCCAGGCAATCGCGAACACAGAGGCGGCGTTCATGGTATGGCAGGACGTTGCGACTTCGACTGCAACCTACACGAATGAAGGCCGCATGCCCTTCGACGTGAACGAGAACAACTTCGCCCCCTTTGCTGAAAACCTGTTCTTCGGCACCAATGTTTCGGACGGCTTGAGCCCCATCGTCTACGATCAGAACGGTGCGATTTTCGCAGCGCTTTTTGGACCGGATTCGGGCGTGCTGGGCTTTGCGAGCCCGGATACCTTCGACGCGAACGGCGTGCCGATCGAAGGCGTCTCGTTCCTGAACGGCGGCGCGATGCTCGATGGTTTTCCAGCAGCCGATTTCTTCGGCGTCCAGGTACACGAATTCGGCCACTACAGCGGCATGGCCCATACGGTGGTCAACGGGCAAAGCGTCCTGTTCGGCGACGCGAGCGGCCCGTCACCGTTCAATACCTATGGCGATTCACCGCTGAACCAGGTCGAGACCATGTATCCGTTTATTTTTGAGGACGGTGGCCAGGGGACGCTGCACCAGGACGAAATTGCGTTTATCTCGGTGCTGTATCCGGCGGCGCGGTACTTCGCGGACAGCGGATCATTCTCCGGCACGATTCTCGCGTTGAACGGCAGTACGCCTCTCACCGGCGTCAACGTCATTGCCCGAAACGTGGCCGGTCCCTTCGAGGACGCAGTCTCTGCCATCTCCGGTGATCGCGGCGAGACGGGCGACTACACGCTCAATGGACTGACACAGGGCGAGAGTTACACAGTGCACATCGACGGCATCCTGGCAGGCGGCTTCAGCACACCGCCGATCCTGCTGCCAGGACCGGAGGAGTTCTTCAACGGCGCCAGCGAGTCGGATAACATCGGCCGTGCTGATGATCCTGGCGATTCGGTGGCTCTCGTCGCCCACGCAGGGACGCCGACGACCGGCATCGACGTCATTCTCAATGGCTTCCGGCCGGGCGGTGCGCTGCCTGTCGGCGACGACGGGTTCGTCGAGTTGTCCCTGCCGTTCAGCTTTCGGATGTGCGGCCAGCGCTTCGATTCCGTTTTCGTCAATGCGAACGGCAATCTCACATTCGGCGCGCCGGGCTCTGGACTCTCTGAATCAGATCAGGCTTTCCTGGGCGGCCCGCCGCGCATAGCCGGCTTATGGGACGATTTGAATCCGGCCGCCGGCGGCACTGTGACATTCGGTCAAAACCCGAAGGCTTTCACCGCCAGATATATCGGCGTGCCCGAATTCCCCGGGACGGGAGCGAACAGCTTCGAGATTACTCTCAGAGAGGGATCGAGTCGCATCAATGTTCGCTATGGAGCCTTGAGCGCCGGTGATGGGCTCGCCGGCGCGAGTTGTGGCGGCGCGGTAACTTCCGGGTTCGAGCCGGCCATCGATCTCAGCGATTTCTCCGCCCGGCGAGTGGAGCTGAGCCGGCAGCCGGCAGCCTACGAAATATTCGACGAGGACAATCCACCGGATCTGGCGAACCTGCTGCTGCGCTACAGTGGAGTAACGAATTACCAGGACAGGCTCGAGCCCAACAACGGCATTGGCGCGGCGAGGCCAATCGCGTTGCCGTTCGACACCATTCCAGTGCACAAATTTACAGAGATCGACCCGGCAGGCCGCGATGTCGACTACTTCAGATTTCACGCGCAGGCAGGAACGACACTGATTGCACAGATCCTGTCCGGCGGCATCGATTCGGTGCTCGGCCTCTACCAGATGTCCGCGCCGGGATCCGGCACGCTGATCGCCGTCGACGACGACAGCGGTGGCGGGCTATTGTCGCGCCTGATCGTGCCGATACCGGCAACCGGGGCATTCGCGCTCGCCGTCTCGACGTTTCCGGATGTCGACTTTACCGGTGACGGTTTCCCACCGGGCGGGCGGTATGTGCTGGATGTTTTCACGGTAGAAGGCACCGTGTTGAGCCTCGGAGACGACGACACGATAAACCGGCCGATTGGCTTTACGTTCCCCTACCAGGGTCGGAACTGGTCCGACGTCTGGGTGAACTCGAACGGTAACCTGACATTCGGCACGGGTGATACGACCTTCCTGGCGTCGGTGGATGATCTGCTCGATGGGCCACCGCGAATCGCGCCGCTGTGGGATGATCTGTCACCGGATCAGGGTGGAATGGTCATGGCCGCGGGCGATGCAAGCGCACTGACAGTCACATTCATGAACGTGCCGCAGTTTGCCGCCGGTGACAGCAATAACTTCTCGGTCACACTCAATGCAGATGGATCGGTGTTGATTCACTACGGTGAGGTCGATGCGATTGACGGCTTGTCCGGCGTGACCGAAGGACGCCGCGCTGCCGATCCCGGCGAGTCGGACCTCTCGGCCGGAGGGCCGTTTCCGGTTTCTGGCACGACCTACCAGCATTTCGACGAAGGCGACGGCTTCGATCTGGAAAACAGCGTTCTGGTCTTCGAATAGATTTCGGGAAGCCGTAGAAAGTCGTGTGGACCAGGTG
>JACDCP010000243.1 GCA_013817465.1 Gammaproteobacteria bacterium
GTGTGGGATCGAGCGTCGCGAACAACTGGTCGGCAGCGTGCACACTCGCTCCCGTCAGCCGGTTGAACAGCGTCGACTTGCCGGCGTTGGTGTATCCAACCAGCGATATGATCGGTACGTTCGCTTTCTGGCGATTGAGCCGGCGCCGCCCGCGTTGCGTCCTGAGCTTTTCGAGGCGCATCTCGAGGTGGCGGATGCGCCGGCCGATCAGGCGCCGGTCGGTCTCGAGCTGCGTTTCGCCGGGACCGCGCAGGCCGATGCCGCCCTTCTGTCGCTCGAGGTGGGTCCAGCCGCGGACCAGGCGCGTCGCGAGATGCTCGAGCTGGGCGAGCTCGACCTGGAGCTTTCCTTCGAAGCTGCGCGCGCGCTGTGCAAATATGTCCAGGATGAGGCCACTGCGATCGAGCACCCGGCAGGACAACGCGCGTTCGAGATTGCGCTCCTGGCTCGGCGAAAGGTCATGATTGAAGAGCACGACGTCCGCATCCTGTGCGCTGACCTGTGCACGGATCTCCTCGGCCTTGCCGGAGCCGACGAAAAGGCGCGCATCGGGCGCGCGCCGGGTGCCGGTGATGGTGGCCAGAGGATGGGCGCCGGCGGAACGGGCCAGGTCTTCGAACTCGAGCCGGTCCTCTTCCTGTATGGCTCGTCCGACCCCCAGGTGCACAAGGACGGCCTGTTCGCCGCTGGCGGCTCTGTCAAGCAAGCAGATGCACCGCAGCAGGCTGCGGACGATCCCGGTCTGCAGCATCCTGACCCGCGATACAGGGATGCCCCGCCCATTTCAGGAACTGCAAGGTCTTGAAAGCCCTTGCGATTTCAGAATCGTAAGCCTCGAGTCGCAGCGCGGAAAAAGCCCTCGCAGGCGTGTTCAGCATCCTGTTGGCAGCCGGCATCCCTCAGGCGTCCTCGGCCTCGTCTTCTTCCTCGCTCGGCACGCGGATACTGCGCGAGGGAACCACGGTCGAGATGGCGTGTTTGTAGACCATCTGGCTAACGCTGTTGCGCAGAAGCACGACAAACTGATCGAACGAATCGATCTGTCCCTGCAGCTTGATGCCGTTCACCAGATAGATCGATACCGGCACTTTTTCCTTGCGCAATGTGTTCAGGAACGGATCCTGCAATGACTGCCCTCTGGCCATCAAATGTCTCCTTGTTTTTGGCTGTCTCTTTTCTTGTGGCGCTTTTTCGCGACAAACCTTTTCAGCGATTCCATGCATATGTTTGCCGCGATTCTAACAGGATCAATGGTCGGCGTCGTCGAGCTCATGCCGGACACGTTTCAATATATGGGTGTTTACGCCGGGTTCAAGGGCGTCGTGCCTGACCGTGTCCGGCTCGCTCCGGAGCCAGGTCAACTGTCGCTTCGCGAGCCGCTGCGTCGCGACGATGCCGCGCCTGATCGCATCTGCCCGAGTGCAGCGGCCTGCATGCAGGTCCCAGAGCTGCCGGTACCCGACCGCACGAATCGAGGGCATGTCGCGGTGCAGGTCGCCTCGCGCGTGGAGCCGTCCGACCTCCGCAATAAAGCCGCTGTCGATCATTTCCATAAAACGTCTTTCGATGCGCTCGCGCAAGGCTTCGCGCGATGCCGGCGCGAGGACGATCTTGACGAAACGTATGCCTTCGTTCGCCGTCGTCGCATGCCGCCTGATTTCACTCAGCGGCCGCCCGGTCAGCGCGCAGACTTCCAGCGCGCGCTGGATGCGGTGCGCATCGTTCGGGTGTATCCGTGCGGCGGCGGCCGGATCGGCGCTCGCCAGCTCGGCGTGCAGGGCTGGCCAGCCTTGCTGCCGCGCCCGCTCGTCGAGCTCTGCGCGCAGTGCCGGGTGCGCCGCAGGGAGCGCGGCGAGACCGGACTCCAGGGTGCGGAAGTACAGCATGCTGCCGCCGACCAGCAGAGGTATCCGCCCGGCGGCGTGAATCTCCCGTATCGCCGCCAGCGCATCGGCGCGGAATCGACCTGCGGAGTAAGTGTCGGCCGGGTCGACAATATCGACCAGGCGATGTGGTGCGCGCGCGAGCACCTCCGGAGGCGGTTTGGCCGTGCCGATATCCATGCCGCGGTACACCTGGCCCGAATCGACACTCACGATATCGGCAGGCAGACGGTCCACGAGGTAAAGAGCGAGCGCCGTCTTGCCCGACGCGGTCGGGCCCTTGAGCAGAATCGCCGGCAGCACAGGATCGCCGGTCAGCGCCCGCGCAGGAACAACTTGTCGAGCGCTGCCATGTCGAGCCGCGTCCAGGTTGGCCGCCCGTGGTTGCACTGATCGGCGCGCCCGGTGCGTTCCATCTCGCGTAACAGCGCGTCCATCTCCTCCAGGCGAAGATTTCTGTGGGCGCGCACTGCGCCGTGGCAGGCCAGCGTCGCAAGCAGCTCGTTGCCCAGTTCCTCCACGCGCCGGCTTTCACCTTGCTCGACCAGGTCGGCCAGCAGATCGCGGACCAGACCAGTGGCGTCCGCGCGGCCGAGCAGCGCCGGCACTTCGCGGACCACGAGGCTTTGCGGTCCAGCGCGGTGCAGATGCAGGCCCAGCCGTTCCAGCCGCGCACTGTGTTCCTCGGCGGCCTGCAACTCCGCAAGGGATACTTCGAGCAGCAGTGGCACGAGCAGCGGCTGCGAGGCGACCCGCCCGTCCGAGGCTTCGGCCTTGAGCTTTTCGTAAACGATGCGCTCGTGCGCGGCATGCATATCGACGATGATCAGGCCATCGCGGTTCTGCGCCAGCACGTACACGCCGTGCAGCTGCGCGATAGCGTGGCCAAGCGGCGTATTATCTTCGCCGCCGGCGGCCTCGCCGCTCGCTGCCGGCACACCGGCCGGCTCGTGCAACGCCCGGTAGGCCGTGATCTGCTCGCGCGCGTGCAGCGGCATGACGTGCTGATGTTCCGAAAAACCGGGATACGCCGCCGCGCGGTGCCCGTTCGAGCCCGCCGCGAAACCCTCCGTGATCGCTCCGGCGCGCGCCGGCGTCGTGTGCTCCAACGCCTGCTCCACGCTGCGGAAGATGAAATCGTGCACCAGACGGCTGTCGCGAAAACGCACCTCGTGCTTCGCCGGGTGCGCGTTCACGTCCACGCCGGCCGGGTCGATGTCCAGATAGAGCACGTAGGCCGGGTGTCTGCCATGGAACAGCACGTCGGCGTAACCGAGCTTTACAGCGTGACTTGCGACCTTGTCGCGCACCATGCGGCCGTTGACGTAGAAGAATTGCAGATCCGGCTGGCTGCGGGAGAACCGCGGCTCGGCGAGCCAGCCGTGCAGCTTCAAGCCGGCCGCCTCGTGCTCGACGTACAACGCGTGTGCAGTGAAGTCGCCGCCGAGCACCGCCGTCACGCGGCGCTCTCCGGCGGCATGGTCATTGCCGGCATCGAGCTGCAGCATGCGCCTGCGGTTGTGTCGCAGATAAAAAGCGACGTCGAAGCGACTCAGCGCCAGCCGCCGCACCAGGTTCTCGACATGACCGTACTCGGTCTTCTCGGTACGCAGAAATTTACGCCGGGCCGGCGTGTTGTAGAAAAGATCGCGAATCTCCACGGTCGTGCCTCGTGGATGAGCGACCGGTGCCGGCGCCGAGGGGACGCCGCGATCGCAATCGACGAACCAGCCGGAGTCGGCGCCGCGGCAACGTGACGCGAGCTTCAAACGCGATACCGATGCCATGCTCGGCAGCGCCTCGCCGCGGAATCCCAGGGAGCGGACGCGTTCGAGATCGTCGAGGCTCGCTATCTTGCTCGTGGCATGCCGCGAGAGCGCCAGCACGAGCTCGTCGCGCTCGATGCCTGCACCGTCGTCACGGATGCGGCAAAGCCCGATGCCACCGCGCTCGATGTCGATATCGATGCGCATCGCCGCGGCATCCAGGCTGTTCTCGAGCAATTCCTTGACCACGGAAGCGGGCCGCTCGACGACTTCGCCGGCGGCGATCTGGTTGACGAGCTGCGGAGGGAGCGGCTGAATCGGCACGCCGCTATGAGACACCAGCGCGTTGTCCCGGCGCAAGCCGGGATCGGGAATTCGGAATTGTATTGACTGGGTCGCGGCTTTCGCCGGGATGACGATCTCTAAAGAGCAGGGATCTGAATGGTCTGGCCGACGACGATGCGGTCGTTTGTCAGATGGTTCGTTTCGCGCAAGCTGCGCAACGTGACCTGGTAGCGGCTTGCAATTTTCGACAGCGTGTCGCCGCGGCCGATGATGTGCGTCAACGCCTGGCTGCGCGAAAGCGGGCCTTCGAGCGCGAGCCGCGTGCCCGGCGGCGGGCTCGCTTCGAAATAATCGCGCACGCCACTCAGGATTGCCGCGGCGAGATTGCGCTGCTGGCCAGCATCGCGCAGCTTTTGTTCTTCCTGCGGGTTGGAGATGAACGCCGTCTCGACAAGTATCGACGGAATATCGGGGGATTTGAGCACGAGGAATCCCGCGTGCTGCACATTGGCGCGATGCACCTGACCGACGCGGCCGAGCGCACCGATGACTTTCTCGCCAACGGCCATGCTGGCGCTCACCGAGGCCGTCTGCGA
>JACDCP010000037.1:0-6681 GCA_013817465.1 Gammaproteobacteria bacterium
CCGCATGGTCGCTCTGTGGCTGGGGGTCCGGACCCCGGATGTTAGCAATTTTCCGCGGCGCCTGACCGCCGAGGTGCCGGGGTACCGGCACCTCTTTCAGGACCAGGCGCCGGGCCCGGCACCCCTTTTTCTGGCACCTTGACCTGCGCTTGTTCCTCGCGAAACAGGTGCCGGTGCCCGGCACCTGGTCCAAATTATTCGCGTGCGGCCAGCTTGCGTTCCCAGTCGAGGGAAGTGCGCACGATGAAGTCGAGGTCATCGTGCTGGGGGCGCCAGCCGAGGGTGGCGCGAATCAGCTCCGAGCGCGCGACCAGCGTCGGCGGATCGCCGGCCCGACGCGGCTCTTCGCGGATTTCGAGCGGCCGGCCGTTGGCGCGTTGCACTGCGTCGAGCACGTCGCGCACGCTGTAGCCGTGCCCGTAACCGCAGTTGAGCAGCGTCGAAGCGCCGCCATCGCGCAGATAGCGCATCGCCTCCAGGTGGGCCGATGCCAGGTCCTCGACGTGGATGTAATCGCGCACGCCGGTGCCGTCCGCGGTCGGGTAATCGGTGCCGAAGATCGACACGTGCTTGCGCTTGCCGACCGCGGCCTCGCAGGCGACCTTGGTCAGCAGAGTGGCTTTTGCCGTGGACTGGCCTATGCGGCCGCCCGGATCGGAGCCGGCAACGTTGAAATAGCGCAGGATGACGTATCTCAGGCTCGTGGCTGCTGCGAGATCGCGCAGCATCCACTCACTCATGAGCTTGGACGTGCCGTAGGGATTGATGGGGGCGAGCGCGGTATCCTCACTGGCCACGCCGTCGGGCGGAATGCCGTAGACCGCGGCCGTCGAGGAAAAGATGAACGATTCGACGCCGGCCCCGGCGCAGCATTCGAGCAGGCTGCGCGTCGAGCAGGTGTTGTTGCCGTAATATTTGAGCGGCTGCTCGACGGATTCCGGCACGATCGTATGGGCGGCGAAGTGCAGCACGGTGCGTATGCCGTGCTCGCCCAGCAGAGCGGCGACGAGCTTACGATCGCCGGTGTCGCCGACGACCAGCTCGCCATGGATCACGGCGTCCCGGAATCCCGTCGAAAGATTGTCGAGCACGACGACCGGGATCCCGGCCTCGCCGAGCTGGCGCACGACATGGCTGCCGATATACCCGGCGCCGCCGGTGACGAGTACCGGTGATTCCTTCATCGATGCATTCCTCTGTCGATGCCACTCCCCGTAAGGCCGAATTCATTCGGCCAACCGCGCCGAATACGTCATGGGCACCCCGCGCAACGCGCGGTCACCTGCGCTGCGTGCACCCGGTTGAAACCGGCCCTACGGTGCAGCTCCGTAAGGCCGACCACGATCGTGCCGGAGAAAGTGCCGGGCACCGGGACCTGATTTTACACAGTCGGCCGTTTCGGGTCTGATGGGCCGATGCGAACTGTCGATCAGTCTGCTGCGCCCGCGGCGCCCCCTTATCAGGATCTGGGGCCCGAAGCGGTGCTGGACGCCGTGGAGAGCACGGGCTTGCGCTGCGACGGCAGCTCGCTTGCGCTCAACAGTTATGAAAACCGCGTCTATCAGATCGGCATCGAAGATGCTGCGCCGGTGGTGGCCAAATTCTATCGGCCGGGACGCTGGTCGCGGGAAGCGATCCTCGAGGAACACGCCTTCGCGCTCGAGCTGGCTGAGCGAGAGATTCCGGTCGTGGCGCCAGAGCGGGCCGGCGGCGAGACGCTGCACGAGCACGCAGGGTTTTTGTTCGCGATCTATCCCCGCCGCGGCGGCCGCTGGCCCGAGCTTCGCTCGCGAGATGCGCGACAGCTCATGGGCCGCTTCATCGGCCGGATGCATGCCACAGGCGCGACAGTCGATTTTCGTCATCGACCGGCGCTCGACGTGGAAAGCTTCGGCGTAGCGTCCCGCGCGTGGCTGCTCGATGAGCGCTTCATTCCGCCGGATCTCGAGCCCGCCTATCGCACGCTCACCGCGGATCTGCTGGAACGCATCGACATGCGCTTTGCGGCCGTTTCCGATCTGAGGCACATCCGGCTGCACGGTGACTGTCATCCGGGCAACATCCTCTGGACGGAGACGGGCGCGCATATCGTCGACCTGGATGATTGCCGCATGGGGCCCGCCATCCAGGACCTGTGGATGCTCATCTCGGGCGACGAGCATGAGATGGCTGCCGCGCTCGACGACCTGATCGCGGGCTACAGCGATTTCCACGAGCTCGACCACCGGGAGGTGACGCTCATCGAATCGCTCAGGACGCTGCGCATGATGCATTACGCGGCCTGGCTCGCCCGCCGCTGGCACGATCCCGCGTTTCCACGCGCCTTTCCCTGGTTCGGCGAGCCGCGTTACTGGGAGCGGCACATTCTGGAGCTCCGCGAGCAGGCGGCCTTGCTGGACTGAGGTCCACTCCGCCTCCTTGGGGAGGGCAGGGCACGGTCGACGAGGCGTGAGACACTCCTGACCCTCGCGGAGGGAAGGGGATGAGGCGTGAGACGGCGTGACACAATCGATTCCCCCGGTGCCGGCTTCCGGGCACAATGTCCCGCCCCGATGGTGCGCGCCGAGGACGCGCATAGTCCGGGGAAAGCTCCCGGCACCTGATTCATGTAACGAAAGGAGTGCCGATGCCCGGCACCCGATTCACAGACGAGGGGTGCCGCTGCCCGGCACCTGATTCAGACGATGGAGACGAGGCGTGAGAGCAAGCTTCTGGTCGATGGGCTTCGCGGTCCTGCTGCTGACCGGCTGCGGAGGAGGCAGCAGCGGTGGCGGGCGTCAGGAGCCGCCACCGGATCCTGATCCACCGCCCGCCGGCGACGGGGAGGCGACCGTCTCCGGCCAGGTCACCTTCGACCGGGTGCCGCACAACGCGATCACCAACGGGCTCGACTACGCCTCGACTGTCGAGGCGCCCGTGCGCGGCGCAGTCGTGGAGGCCATCGATGCAGCCGGCGGTACCAACGTCCTCGCCAGCACGCAGACCGACGCGCAGGGCAATTACAGTTTAGCCGTGCCGGCCGACACCGATCTCTTCATCCGCGTCAAGGCGCAGGCATTGCGCACCGGCACGCCGTCCTGGGATTTTGCCGTGGTCGACAATACCAGCGGCGACGCACTCTACGTGCTCGACGGAGCCGCATTCGATTCGGGAACTGCCGCGACAGCGCGCAACCTCCATGCAGCGTCCGGCTGGGGCGGTGCCTCGTACACGGGCGCACGCGCCGCCGCACCGTTCTCGATCCTCGACGCCGTGTACGAATCATTCACGCTGGTGCTCGACGCGGACCCGTCGGCCGGGTTCCCGCCGCTCGAGCTCAACTGGAGCCCGAACAATCGCCCGGTCTCGCCGTTCGACGCGGACGACGGCGACATTGTGACGTCTTCGTTCCGGTTTTCGGGCGGCGTTGGCGAAATCTTCATCCTCGGCGCAGCCGACAGCGACACTGACGAGTTCGACCGGCATGTCGTCGCGCACGAGTGGGGACATTACTTCGAATACGAGTTTTCGCGCTCCGACAGCATCGGCGGGCCGCACGGACTCGGCGACTATCTGGATCCACGGGTCGCGTTCGGCGAAGGTTTCGGCAACGCGTTCTCCGGCATGGCGCTGGACGATCCGGTGTATCGGGATTCAATGGGCGAGTTTCAGACCGACGGCTTCTTCATCAACGTCGAGGACAACGACTCGCCGAATTCCGGCTGGTACAGTGAGTTCTCGATCCATTCGATTCTGTACGATCTCTTCGATGCGGCGAGCGACGGGATCGACGCCGTGACACTCGGCTTCGGCCCGATCTACGATGTGCTCACGGAGGAGCAGCGCATGACCGACGCGCTGACGACTATCTTCACGTTCATTCCTCCGCTCAAGGACGCGAATCCGGCGGATGCCGCCAACATCGATGCGTTGGTCGCCGCGCAGGATATCGCCGCCGTTACGATCGACGAATTCGGCAGCACGGAAACGAACGGTGCGGGCAACAGCGACGATGTGCTCCCCGTGTACACGCTGATCGCGACGGACGGTGTGCCCGTCGAAATCTGCAGCCTGGGCGGCGGAGAAAATCCGCCGCGGGACTACGGCTCCGTCAACAGGCTCTCGAACGCGCGCTTTCTGCGGTTTAACGTGGATGTGCAGCGAACTTACCTGTTCACGGCGACTGGTCCGTCCGGATCGGATCCCGATCTGGTACTGCACCAGATGGGCATCATTGCGGTGTCGGATGAGCCGCCACCCGGACCCGAATCATTCAGTCGGCTACTGGCTCAGGGCGACTATGTGCTCGAAGTGTATGAGTTCACGAACATCACTGACATGCCGAGAGGCAGAACCTGCTTCGATGTGTCGATTACCTGAACCGACGGAAGCGGAAACACGACATGAAATCCGATAAGAGGAGCGCTGCATGGATCGTGGCCGGCGTGGGCCTGCTCACCACCGGCCTCTGCCTGGCGGAAGGATCCGTCGGCAAGCAGGAGTGGGCCAGCCCGGGTAAGCCGAGCGCGCCGATCGAAATGAGCTACAGCCTGCATGATCAGCCGGTGGCCGGCGCGCCGCTGAGGATCGAGCTTGCGGTCACAGCAAGAATGGCTGCCGATTTGCTGACCCTGGAGCTCAACTTTCCAGATAGCGGGCTGACGCTCGTTTCGGCGCTCGGCGCGCAACGAATGGCCGATCCCGTCGCCGGCGAGCGCTACATGCGCGAGGTGCGCGTGCTGCCGCGCGAGGACGGTCAATTCCACTTGAACGTGGTTGCCACGCTCCTGCGGGACGGCGTGCCGCAGGCACGCGCGTTCTCGATTCCCATCCGTGTCGGGGATGCAATCCCTTCCGCCCCCGAAGCCCGCGGTATCCTGAAGTCCGATGATACCGGCCGCGCGCTCCTTTCAATGCCTGCCATAGAATCCGGCACCGGCCTGTAGCCTGGAAAATGGGGACATTCCTGATTTCCAGACGGAAATCAGGAATGTCCCCATTTTCTTAAGAAACGCGCCCTGACATCGTACCTGTCGTCCAACAAGCTACGACAATGCCGAGGACAGCGCGCGCTGAAGTCGCGGGGATCTGCTATCACGTTATCAATCGCGGTAACGACCGTGCGCAAGTATTTAATTCGTCCCCGGACTACTGGGAGTTCACGGAGCTGATACACGCAGCAACGAGTTGCCGATCCTGTCGCCGGAGAGCGCTACGCGCGCGATGTTCGCGTGTTGCCGCGCGAACAAGGCCAGTTCCATGTCAACGTCGTTGCGACTCTCGTGCGCAACGGCGTGCCGCAGGCGCGCGCGTTTTCGATTCCGATTCGCGTCGGGCATGTGATGCCTGCCGCCGTCGAAGCGCGCGGCACGCTGAAGGCCGATGACAGCGGCCGCACGCTCCTCTCGATGCCCGCCATCGAATCGGGCACCGGCTTGTAAAGCGGGATTGATTTCCCAACTCGATTTTCGAAAACGAGAATCGAATCACATCCGCCTCTGAACCCGCTGGCTAAGATCGTCGAGCATTCCGCCCCCGGCGGAGCGGCCGCGTGGGCAGCACTTTCAAGGGCTTATGTAAAATATGCAGGCCATCGAACGCTCGAAGAGGACAGCCGGCAGGAAAGGCCGCGACGCCGGGCTGCGCGCCATCCTCGACAACGTCAAGGACGCCATCCTGACGCTGGATGTCGACGGCCATGTGCAGACCATCAATCGCACCGGCGAGCGGCTTCTCGGTTCCAGCGTCGACGAGCTGGGCGGCTGCAGCATCGATCGCCTGCTGCCGGCACTGGCCAACCGGTCGGTGGCCGCCTGGCTCGATGATCTTTCGCGCCGGCTCGAGGACACCCATCTGGATCTGGCCGCCCGCGAGATCGACGCGCGCCATGCGGACGGATCCTCGTTTCCCGCGGAGATTGCGGTCAGCAAGACCGATATCGACGGACGCCCCGTGTTCGTCGTCTGCCTGCGCGACATCACGGAGCGCAAGCACGCGGATCAGGCGCTGCGCGACAGCGAAGGGCGGTATCGCACGCTGGTCGAGAACGCGCCCGAGGTGATCGTCGTGCTCGACGTCGACCACGACCGCATCGTCGACGTCAATGAAAACGCCGTGCGCTTTTTCAAGAAGGATCGCGCGGCGCTGTTGAAATGCACGCCCTACGACCTGAGCCCGCCGCACCAGCCCGACGGCAAGCCGTCGTTCGGCGTCGAGCGGGGTCACATCAAGCGCGCATTGAACGGCGAGACGCCGCTGTTCGAATGGGTGCACAAGGATTCCTGCGGCAATGAAATGTCCTGCGAAGTCCGCCTGGCACGGCTTCCGGCTGCGCGGCGCGAGCTGATTCGGGCCAGCATCACGGACATCACGCCGCGCAAGCGCGCAGAGCAACTCGCCGCGGGCGAGAAGAAGGTGCTCGAGTGCATCGCGAGCAACGCCCGCCTGCAGGAGACTTTGTGCGCGCTCGTGGAGTCGGCCGATGCCATGCTGCCGGGTGCGGCCGCGAGCGTCATGCTGCTCGACGAGGGCGGCCAGCATCTCTGGCATGCAGCCTCGCGCAATCTGCCGGAGGCTTACATGGCGGCGACGGACGGCATCGCAGTCGGCGAGAACATGGGATCGTCCGGCGCAACGGTGGCGCTCGGCCGGCCGGTCGTCGCTGCGGACATCGCCCGGGACCGCCACTGGCGCGAGCTCAGC
>JACDCP010000037.1:6691-8435 GCA_013817465.1 Gammaproteobacteria bacterium
GGTCGAAGCCCATCGTTTCCGGCATGAGCGGGCGCACCCTGGGCGCCTTCAACGTCTACTTCCGGGTTTCACGCGCCGCCACGCAGCGCGATATGGAGCTGCTCGCGCGGCTGACGCAGCTCGCCGGCATCGCCATCGATCGCAAGCAGGCGGATGAAGCGCTGCGCACCAGCGAAGCGCGTTTTCGCGGCCTGTTCGAGAACGTGGTCGCCGGCGTCTACCAGACCACGCCCGAAGGCGAGCTCCAGTCCGCCAATCCCGCGCTGGTCGCCATGCTCGGCTATGCGGACGTGCAAGAGCTGGCAAACGCCGGGCGCACCGTCACTCACTACGTCGATCCGGCCGATCGCGATCGGCTGATGCGCAAGCTCAAGCGGCACGGCGAGGTGCACAACTACGAGTATCGCCTCAAGCGCAAGGACGGCTCAGAGGTGTACGTGCTGGAGAACGCGCGCGCCCTGTACGATCCCGAGGGAAATCTCACCGGTCACCTGGGCACGATCAACGACATCACGGAGCGCAAGGAGGCCGAGCGCGCGATCTTCGAGCAGAAAGAGCGCGCCGAGGTGACGCTCAAATCGATCGGCGACGCCGTCATCACCACGGATGCCGACGGCGTGATCGACTATATGAATCCGATGGCCGAAAACCTCACCGGCTGGGAGAACCGCGAGGCTCGCGGCCGTGCGATCACGGAAGTGTATCGCGTTCTCAGCGAGGTCACGCGCGGCGACGTAGAGACCTCGGTGGCGAAATGTCTGCGCGAGGGCCGCGTCATCGCGCTCGCCGACCACGCGCTGCTCGTGGACCGCAGCGGCCGGGAAATCGTCGTTCAGGACACCGCGGCGCCGATTCGTGATCGCAAGGGGAGACTGATCGGAGCCGTGACGGTATTTCACGATGCAGGCCGGGACCGGCGGCTGCGCCGCCAGCTCTCCTGGCAGGCCCGCCACGATGCGCTGACCGGCCTGATCAACCGCCACGAGTTCGAAACCCGGCTCGGTAATGCGCTCAGGGCTACGCGGGCTGATACACCGACTTTGAGCGTGCTGGTCTATCTGGACGTCGACCAGTTCAAGGTCGTCAATGACACCTGCGGCCACGCCGCGGGCGACCAGCTCCTGCGTCAGCTCACGGAGCTCATGCAGAGCCGCATACGAACCAGCGACACGCTGGCTCGACTCGGCGGCGATGAGTTCGGCCTCCTGCTCGAAGGCTGCACCATGCCCGAAGCGGTCAAGCTGGCCGAAGGGCTGCGCCAGGCGATTCGTGACTATCGCTTTGTCTGGGAGGAGCGCGCGATCGGCGTTGGCGTCAGCATCGGGCTCGTGCCGGTGACGCCGGAGACCGACAGCGCCCAGAACGCGATGAGTGCCGCTGACGTGGCCTGCTATGCGGCGAAAGACCTGGGCCGCAACCGGGTGCACGTTTATCAGCCCGGCGATGCCTCCGAGCGGCACAAGGAGATGCAGTGGGTGTCGCGCCTCACGCAGGCCTGCGACGAGGACCGCTTCGAGCTTTTCTATCAGCCGATCGTGCCGATCGGTACGACGGCCGAGCGCCGGGCGCACTACGAGCTGCTGCTCAGAATGCGCGACGCGAGCGGCAGGATCGTGCTGCCGAGCGAGTTCATACCCGCGGCCGAACGCTACAACCTCATGCCGATGCTGGACCGCTGGGTCCTGCGGCATGCGCTCGAGCATCTCGCCCAGCGTCCGGACGCTGCCCCCGAGCAGAGCTATAC
>JACDCP010000037.1:8445-15115 GCA_013817465.1 Gammaproteobacteria bacterium
GAGCTATACGCTGGCGATCAATCTTTCGGGCAATTCGCTCAGCGACGACGAGTTCCTGCGCTTCGTGACCCGCGAGCTCGAGTCGCACCGTGTCGGTCCGGCATCGATCTGTTTCGAGATCACGGAGACCGCCGCGATTGCCAACCTGACGCGCGTCGTGCACTTCATGAAGGCGCTCAAGAAGCTCGGATGCCTGTTCTCGCTCGACGATTTCGGCAGCGGCCTGTCGTCATTCGCCTACCTGAAGAGCCTGCCGGTCGACTACCTGAAGATCGACGGGCATTTCATCAAGAATGTGACGCGCGACAAGATCGATCAGAGCATGGTCGACGCGATCAACAAAATCGGCCGCTCGATGGGCATCAAGACCATCGCCGAGCGTGTCGAAAACGGCGCGGTGCTCGACACGCTCGCGGCGATCGGCATCGAGTATGCCCAGGGCTATCACATTGCCAGGCCGCAGCCGGCGGCCGGCTTCGCCGGCTTCGCCAACGGCGGCCGCACTCCGGCGCTGAAGCTGGCGTAAGGCAGAAAATGGGCACATTCCTGATTTCGCAACTGGTCTCGCTTCCGTTTCACATCAGTGTGACGGGAAATCAGGAATGTCCCCATTTTCCGGGGAAATCAGGAATGTCCCCATTTCGCCGGCTGGACAAATGCTCGGCGCGGAGTATATGGTGGCCGGACGTGCTGCCGGGAGGAAGCCAGGCTCAACGACCGTCACTTGAACAGGCATAACAACAATCTGCGAGCCGTTTCCGATCCGGATCAGATCAGCGCGCAGTCCCTCATCGGTCCGCAGGATCCTCCGCCCTTTGAATTGCTGAATCCCCACGGCGAGGCGCGTGCGCTGCTGGTCTGTGACCACGCAAGCCGGGCGATTCCCGCCGGCATGAACCGGCTGGGCCTCGATGAGCTGGCGCTGGAACGACACATCGCCTGCGACATCGGCGCGGGCGACCTCGCGCGCGGGCTCGCGGCCCGCCTCGACGCACCGGCTGTGCTCGCCGGTTACTCGCGGCTGATCGTCGACTGCAACCGCGACCTGGCGGACCCGACGGCGTTTCCCGCGGTCAGCGACGGCGAACGCGTGCCGGCCAATGCCGGTCTCTCGCCGGAAGGCAAGGCCCTGCGTGCCCAATGTTTCTACTGGCCTTATCACCATGCGATAGCCCAGGCGCTGACCCGCTTCCGGGAGCGCGACAGGGTGCCGGCCTTCATCTCGATCCACAGTTTCACGCCGTTCTTCCATCAGGACGACAGGCCCTGGCATGTCGGCATTCTCTGGGACCAGGATCCGCGCATGCCGGTGGCGCTCATGGAGCGCCTGCGCAAGGAGTCCGGGCTGCGTGTCGGCGACAACGAGCCTTACTCCGGGAGGCTGCCGGCCGATTACACGGTCGATCACCACGCCGAGAGCGCGCGCCTGCCGAACGTATCGATCGAAGTGCGCCAGGACCTGGTCGAAACCCCGGAAGGCGTCGGCGAGTGGGTGGACAGGCTCGGCGAGGCGCTGGCCGCGATTCTCGCCGACCGGACTCTGTACCGGCACTATCAGCGGGCTTGAGCCGGGCCGTTGATGAACATTTTTTTCGAGGAGTCTCTGAATAATCTGTCGCACCGGCGGAAGCCGGTATGCATTATCGATCAGAGCTTTCTTGACATCCGGCCAGGCAGTTCTCCGTGACCTCCTACAAGGAACCCGCCTTCACGGTCGGTATCGAGGAAGAGCATCTGCTGGTCGATCGCGAGACCCGCGATCTCGCCACCGACCCGCCGCCTTCGATGCTCGAGGAATGCGGCTATCTGTGCGAAGGCCAGGTGAGCCCCGAATTCCTGCGCGCACAGATTGAAGTCGGCACGCGTGTGTGCGAGACCGTCGAGGAGGCCCGCTGGGATCTGGCGCGGCTGCGGCGCGTGATCGTGCAGGTGGCCGCGCGCCATGGGCTTGCCCCCATCGCGGCTTCGACGCATCCGTTCGCGCACTGGCTGCAACAGAAGCACACGGAAAAGGATCGTTACAACACGCTCGCGCGCGAGATGCAGGCGGCCGCGCGCCGGCTGCTGATCTGCGGCATGCACGTGCACGTCGGCGTCGACGACGACGAGCTGCGCATCGACCTGATGAACCAGCTATCGTATTTCCTGCCGCACCTGCTGGCGTTGAGCTGCTCCTCGCCGTTCTGGGAGGGCGAAAATACCGGGCTCAAGTCTTACCGGCTGACAGTGTTCGATGCCCTGCCTCGCAGCGGTCTGCCGGAACAGTTTGCAAGCTTTGCCGAATACCAGCGCCACGTGAACGTGCTCATCGAGGCCGGCGTTCTCGAGGATGCGACGAAGATCTGGTGGGATCTGCGCCCGAGCGCGCGCTATCCGACACTGGAAACGCGCATCATGGATGTGTGCACGCGCCTCGACGATGCCATCAGTCTGGCCGCGCTGGTCATCTGCATCCTGCGCATGCTGTTTCGTCTGCGGCGCAGCAATCAGCGCTGGCGCATCTACGCCCGCATGCTCATCAACGAGAATCGCTGGCGCGCGCGCCGGTACAGCTTCGACGAAGGTCTCATCGATCTGGCGAAAGGGCAGGTCATTCCGTTCGAAAGCCTGCTCGACGAGCTGATCGAGCTGGTGCTCGACGACGCCGAGAGCATGGGCTGCGCCCAGGAAGTGCTGCGCACGCGCGACATTCTCGCGCGCGGCACCAGCGCCCACCAGCAGGTCGCCGTCTACGAGAAAGCGAAGCAGAACGGCTCCGGCGAGACGGAAGCGCAGCAGGCGGTGGTGGATTTCCTCATCGAGGAGACGGCGCGGGGGCTGTAATTCAGAAAATGGGGACATTCCTGATTTCGCACTTGATCTCGCGTCCGTTTCGCTTCTGCGCGGAGGAAATCAGGAATGTCCCCATTTTCTTCCCCGCTTCTGGCGGGAGGAAATCAGGGATGTCCCCATTTTCCGGCACGGGGCGAAATCAGGAATGTCCCCATTTTCGTCGGCCCTACGAATCGTCGAAGCGATTGCTCATCGCGCCGTAAGCATCGATGCGCCGGTCGCGCAGGAACGGCCAACCTTGTCGCTGCTCTTCGATCCGCCCGAGTTCCAAAGTCTCCACCAGCACAGCTTCGGAGTCCGTCGGCGCGCGGCACAACACTGAGCCGTCGGGGGCGGCGATGAAGCTCCGGCCCCAGAATTCGATGCCTTCTGCGCCCGGCGGGCCGGGCTCGAAGCCCGTGCGGTTCACGGCGACGACGAAGCAGCCGTTCGCTACGGCATGAGCGCGCTGAGTCAGCTCCCAGGCCTCGTGCTGGGCATCGCCGAGGCCGGCTTTCTCCGCCGGATGCCAGCCGATGGCCGTCGGATAAAAAAGAATTTCTGCGCCCTGCAGCGCAGTCAGGCGGGCAGCTTCCGGATACCACTGATCCCAGCAAACCAGCACGCCCAGATTCGCCTTCTCCGTGGCGAAGCTCCTGAATCCCAGATCGCCCGGCGTGAAGTAATACTTCTCATAGTAATGCGGGTCGTCGGGTATGTGCATCTTGCGATACTTGCCGACGTAACCGCGCTCGCGATCCACGACCGCCGCGGTGTTGTGGTATAGCCCGGCGGCGCGCCTTTCGAAGACACTGACCACGACCGCGATGCGCAGCTCCGCGGCCAGCTCCGCGAACGCCTCCGTGGTCGGCCCCGGGACCGATTCCGCCAGAGCGAAGCAATCCGCGTCTTCCGCCTGGCAGAAATATCGCGAGCCGAACAGCTCAGGCAGGCACACCACCTCGGCGCCGCGGCCGGCTGCCTCGCGCGTCATGCGGAGCGCCTTGTCCCGGTTCGCCGCGCCATCCTCGCTCATCTGCATCTGCACGAGCCCGACGCCGAGCCTGCGCGGCGCCGGGCTCGCGGCCATGCTCACGGGGCCGCATCCTCTTTCTTTGCGGCGTTGAGCCGCGTGGTCGTCGCCGGCGTTCCCTGGGCATCGACATAAGTGCTCTGTGAGAAATGCCGCATGTACTGCTCCAGCAGCTCGGTGCCGACGCGCGGCCGGATGACGCCCGCCTCGACTTTCTGCCGGATGATCTGGTTCATGCGGCGCTGCAGATCATTGGGGAAATACTGCACGGACGCGAGCATCTCCTCGATGGTCATGGCGGGCAGGATTTTCTCGATGTAATAGCCGCCCGGCTCCTCCGCATCGGCATACACGTGCGCTTCGGCCACGCGCCCGAACAGGTTGTGGGCGTCGCCCATGATGTCCTGATAGGCGCCCATCATGAAGAAGCCGAGATAGTAGGGCTCACCGTTGCGCAGCCGGTGCAGCTCGATAAAGCGCTTGTCCGGATTGGAGGAAACATAGTGCGAGACCTTGCCGTCGGAATCGCAGGTCAGATCGACAAGCACTGCGCGGCGCGTCGGACGTTCGTCGAGCCGGTCGATGGGCAGGATTGGAAAGCTCTGGCCGATCGCCCAGTGATCGATGATCGACTGAAAGACCGAAAAGTCGCAAAGGTAATGCTCGGCGAGCTGTTCCTCGAGCACCTGGAACTCCGGCGGCATGACGTCCAGATCGTGATCGCTGAGGCGCGTCAGGATTTCCATGCTCGCGGACCAGAAGAGCTGCTCGGTGAGCGCTTTCTGCTCCAGCGGCAGATAGCCCATGCCGAAGCGCGCGGACGCATCGCGGCGCAGCTCGATCGCGTCGTGATACGCCTCGAGCAGCTCATCCACGGCGCGCACGGCGCGGTTGCCCGTCCTGCGGGTCTTCTTCGTACGCTTCAGCCGGTTCCAGACATCGAACAGCCGGTGCACGGTGACATGATCTTCCTTGCCCGGCTTGAAATCGTCGTCGATGAAATCCTTCGGGTACGCGCCGAGCACCTCGACCACGAGCACTGAATGATGGGCGGTCATGGCCCGGCCGCTTTCTGAAATCAGCACAGGCTGCTCCACGTCCTGCTCTTCGCACACCTCCCTGACGCCGAAGACAACCGCGTTCGCGTACTCTTGCAGCGAATAGTGCACGGCATAATCGGAAGGGCTGTCGGGGGCATCGTGGCTGACGCCGAGGCCGCCGCCGACGTCGAGGTAGCGAATCGGCACATTGCGCTTCAGGAGCTGCGCATAACACTGCGCGATTTCCTTCACGGCCGATTTCAAGATCTGGATGTCAGCGATCTGGCTGCCGAGATGGAAATGCAGCAGCACGAAAGCATTCAGGCTGCCTTTGTTCTCGAGGCGTTCGATGAGGGTCACGAGCTCGGGCAGCGACAGGCCGAATTTCGAGCGATCGCCGCCGGAGGCTTCCCAACGCCCGGAACCTTCGGTGGCCAGGCGGATGCGTGCGCCGAATCGCGGCTCGAGCTGCATTTCCGCGCCGAGCCGCATGATCTCCTCGAACTCGGAAAACTTCTCCACCACGGGAATGACCTGCTTGCCGAGCCGTTGCGCGGCGAGTATCGAGCGCAGCATCATTACGTCCTTGACGCCATTGCAGACCAGCAGCGCATCATCGTCCTCGAGATGGGGCAGGGCAGCCACCAGCTCCGCTTTCGATCCGCATTCCAGACCCATGCCGTAGGGCCGGCCGGCCTCGAGTACTTCCTCGACGACCTCGTGGAGCTGGTTCACCTTGATCGGATACACGCCGCGATAACGGTTCCGGTAGCCGGCGTCGGCGATCGCCTCGCGGAACGCCTCGTTCAGGCGGCGGACCCGGGCCTGCAGGATGTCCTGAAAGCGGATCAGCGCCGGCAGCGAAACATTCCGTGCGCGAATGTCCTCGACGACGCGAGGCAGGTCGATTTCGATTTCGCTGTCCGGCAGCGGCGTGACGGCGACGTGGCCGGCTTCGTTGATCCGGAAGAAACCATCGCTCCACGCGTCGACGCGATACAGCTCCGCGGCCTCTGCGGTGCTCCAGTCGATGTCAGGTGACGGCGCGGCCTTCGACACAGGCTTACCGGCGGCTTTTTCGACGACAGTGGACATCAGGTATTCACTGCCCGAGCACGCAGGCGAAGATGAGCGGCGCGACGATCGTCGCATCCGACTCGATGACGTACTTCGGCGTGTCGGCGGACAGCTTGCCCCAGGTGATCTTCTCGTTCGGCACGGCGCCGGAATAGGAGCCATAGCTCGTTGTCGAGTCGCTGATCTGGCAGAAATACGACCACCGCGGCGTTTCGGTGAGCCGCAGATCCTGCTGCAGCATCGGCACCACGCAAATCGGGAAATCGCCGGCGATACCGCCGCCGATCTGGAAGAAGCCGATGCCGGCGCCGTCGCAGTTGGCGCGATACCAATCCGCGAGCTGCATCATGTATTCGATGCCGCCGCGGACGGTATTGACCCGGCGCACGTCGCCGCTGATACAGTGCGAGGCGTAGATATTGCCGAGCGTCGAATCTTCCCAGCCCGGCACGAAGAGGGGCAGCTTCCGTTCGGCAGCGGCCACCAGCCAGCTATCCGCCGGATCGATCTGATAGCTTTTCTTCAGTGCGTTGCTCGCGAGGATGCGATAGAGAAATTCGTGCGGGAACAGACGCCGGTCTTCGCGATCGGCGGCAGTCCATTCGTCGAGCACCGCGCGCTCGATGCGGCGAATGGCTTCCTCCTCCGGTATGCAGGTGTCCGTGACCCGATTCAGATGCCGTGCGCACAGCTTCTCCTCGTCCGCGGC
>JACDCP010000038.1 GCA_013817465.1 Gammaproteobacteria bacterium
CGCTTGGGCTCGAGAAACACGACCGGATCGGGATCCCGGATGGCCGCGAGCAGCAGCCCATAGGCTCGTGCAGGCGATGAGGGGATCACTACGCGTATGCCGGGGATATGCGCGAAAATGGCCTCGGTGCTTTCGGAATGATGCTCCGGCGCATGGATGCCGCCACCGAAAGGCGCGCGCAGCACCATCGGGCAGGACAATCGGCCGCGCGTGCGGTGCCGCATGCGGCCCGCATGGCTGATCATCTGGTCGACCGCCGGGTAGATAAAGCCCATGAACTGGATTTCCGCGACCGGCCGCATGCCCTGCGCGGCCAGGCCGATGGACATGCCGGCAATCATCGCCTCGGCGAGCGGCGTGTCCTGCACGCGGTCCCGGCCGAAGCGTTCCTGCAGACCGGCCGTCGCGCGGAACACGCCGCCGTTCACGCCGACGTCCTCGCCGAGCACGATCACACGCTCGTCGTGCTCCATTTCCCAGCCGAGAGCCATTGTCACGGCATCGATCAAGGTCACTTTGGCGGCCAATTCAGCCTCCCGATCATCAATGGCCTCCGCTGCCGGCAAAGCGGATAGCCGTCTCGCGTTGCTCCCTCATCGCCTCCGGCAGCGTCTCGTACATGTAGTCGAACATCGACTCGACGGGCGGTTTAGGCGTGTTCAGATACTCCTCGACGGCGGCCTCGACCTTGGTATTGCAGTGGTCGATCAGCGCCTCTTCCTTTGAGTCGTCCCAGACGCCCAGGCCCGTCAGATATTTGCGCAGCCGCAACAACGGCTCGAGCTTGCGCGCTTCCTCGACTTCTTCGGCTCTCCGGTAGCGCGCGGCATCGTCCGCCGTCGTGTGATCGCTCAGTCGATAGGTCAGCGCCTCGATCACCGACGGTCCGTCGCCCGAGCGCGCTCGTTCCAGGGCCTGCTCCACGGCGTGGCGCACGGCAATGACATCGTTGCCATCCACTTGCACGCCCGGCACACCGGCCGCAATGGCCTTCTGGGCAAGCGTTTCCGATGCGGTCTGCAGCTCGAGCGGGACGGAAATCGCCCACCCGTTATTGACGATAACGTTCACGTACGGGAGCTTTCCAACGCCGGCCAGGTTCAGCGCTTCGTAGAAAATGCCTTCCGAAGTGCCGCCATCGCCACAGACCGTCACTGCGCAACGCTTTTCACCGCGCAGCTTGAAAGCCATCGCTGCGCCCGCGGCGTGGATGCACTGCGTCGCGATCGGCACGCACCAGGCGAAATCGTGCTTCGGGCCGGAAAAGTTATTGCCGCGCTCGTCGCCGCCCCAGTAGAGGAGCACCTCGTGCATCTGCACGCCGCGCCAGAACTGCGCGCCGTACTCGCGATACATGGGCGCGAAGCAATCCTCTTCGCGCATCGCTGCGCCTATGCCCACGTGCGCCGCCTCGTGGCCGAGGCAGGAGGCATACGTGCCGAGCTTCCCGGTGCGCTGCAGATTGATCGACTTGGTGTCGAAGATCCGTGTCAGGCTCATCATTTCGTACATGCGCACCAGCTCTTCCGGTTGTTGCGCGAAAGCCGGCAGCGAGCCTGCAATCGTGCCGTCAGGCTTCAGGAACTGGCTGTGCTTGATTTCGAACGTCGCGACCGTTTTCAAGAAACACCTCGGGCAGGAAGGGCGAGGGGGCTTTGCAAAAGGCGGGAATTATACCTCAAGTCCATCGGCCTTCGGCTACAATGCCGAGAGGCATGCGGTCGGCCGCGAGTCGCCGCGAGACTCGCGCCGAACAGGAAGCTATGGCCAGGAAAACCCCCGCCCTCGAAAGTGGCATACATCGCGACCTCGGCGATCGCATGACCTATTCGGGCTACCTGCAGCTCGATCATCTGCTGTCCGCACAAAGCCTGCTGAGCGATCCGCCGCACCATGATGAAATGCTCTTCATCGTGCAGCACCAGGTCGCCGAGCTCTGGTTCAAGCTCGTTCTGCACGAGCTCGAGGCGGCGATCGCGCACGTGCGTGCCGACGAGCTCGAGCCCTGCTTCAAGATCCTGGCGCGCGTCAAGCAGGTACAGCAGCAGCTTTTCCATCAGTGGGCTGTGCTCGCGACCCTGACGCCGAGCGAGTACGCGCAGTTCCGCCATTTTTTCGGCACGGCCTCCGGCTTCCAGTCTCCGCAGTACCGCAAGTTCGAGTTCCTGCTCGGCAACAAGAATGCTGAAATCCTCGATGTTTTCAAGCACGATCCGGCGACGCGCGACATGCTCGGGGCAGCGTTGCGCAGCCCCAGCCTGTATGACGAATTCCTGCGCTATCTTGCTCGCACGGGCTTCGCCGTGCCCGCCGAACGGACCGAACGGGATTGGACAGAGCCCTACGAGGGACATCCGGGCGTCGTGGCCGTCTTCAAGCAGGTCTACGAGAACCCGCGTCGTTATTGGGAAGCCTACGACATGTGCGAGAAGCTCGTCGACCTCGAGGAGAACTTCCAGCTCTGGCGCTTCCGGCACATGAAGACCGTAGAGCGCATCATCGGGTTCAAGCGCGGCACCGGCGGCTCCTCTGGCGTCGGGTTCCTGCGCAAGGCCCTCGACGTGCGTTTCTTCCCCGAGCTGATCGACGTCCGCACGGAAATCGGGGCCGATTGAGCGTGGCCCGCGGCCGCGAGCTGAGTTTTTTCGTCAATCGCTGGATCCTGCGCCGCCGTCAGCTCCTGGCGCGCGCGCAGCCGTTCGATCTCGAGCTCAAGGTGCACGCCGACGACGTCATCGGCCGCCATCTTTATAAGTATGGCAGTCACGATGCGGAAATCACCGCATTCCTGGAGCGCCACATCGAGATCGAGCCTGGCGACGTCCTGTTCGACATCGGCGCCAACATCGGCTGGTATTCGCTGGTGCTCAATCGCATGGCACCGGAAGGGGCGGACATTTACGCATTCGAGCCTGAGCCGGAGAACTTCGCTTTGCTGGTGGAGAATCTCGCGCGCAACAAGGCGCACAAAGTGCATCCGATCCGCAAGGGCATCTCCGATCGTGAGGAAGTGCGAAAGCTGCACCTTTGCCCGAAGGGCAATCGCGGCCGGCATTCACTGCTGCCGATCAACGAGGGCCGCGCGATCGATGTGCCGGTCGTGCCTCTCGATACCTTCTGGGCCGGGCAGCATCTGGGCGAGCGCGTGCTGCGCCTGATCAAGATCGACGTGGAGGGTTACGAGTACGTTGCGTTCAAGGGCGCGGGCGCAGCCCTCGGCCGATGCCGCGCCGTGCTGGCCGAATATGCACCCACGTACATGAAGAGAGCCGGTTTCGAGCCCGAGCGCGTTCTACAGTTGCTCAGCGGCTGCGGCTTCGCACCGTACTACATTCGTGGCGATGAGAAGGTCGCGGCAGACATGGCCGAGCTGGCGAGGGCCGAGCGGCGGGTGGACCTGTACTGGGAACGAACAGCCTGACGCGGCGCGTATCGGGAATCTGTTGATTCTTCCGGTCGTTTTTTCGAGAAATGGGGCCGAACCTTGGCGTAACGTCTTTTTGTAGTTACACTAGGACGTGACGTGCCGTGCAGTTCGAATGGGACGAAAGCAAGCGCAAATCGAACCTGCGGAAAGACGGCATCGATTTCACCGACTGCCTTTCGGTCTTTGACGGTCTCACGGTTACGCTGGAAGATGCTCGCGGCGTCTATGCCGAAGTGCGCTATAAGACGATCGGGTTCCTGCGAGGGCGCCTCGTTTCGTCATTCATACTGAACGTGGGGATGTAATTCGTCTGATTTCGGCGCGGAAAGCCAGTAAGTATGAGCAAGGACTTTTCGAAAAAGCCATCCGGGACTGACTGGAACCGACTCGATGCCATGAGAGACGAGGAAATCGATTTTTCTGACGATCCCGAAGCGACTCCAGAAATGTTTGCGCGGGCGATAGTTCGCAAAGGGCTGAAACCGGTGCCTACCAAGGAACAGGTGACGCTACGGCTCGATGCAGATGTTTTAGACTGGTTCAAGGCGCAGGGCAAGGGATACCAGACCCGAATTAACACACTGCTCCGCGCATATAAAGACGCTTGCGAGTCGAAGCAGTAGCAAAAGCAGGAGCGAGCGCCCGGTGGCGCTATTTTCGAATGGATGAGCGCGCTTTTCGCTTTGTGTCGAAGAAGCGGATGACCCCTTCCATCTCTTCGACGGCCGCTACGATGCGTTCCAAGGGCAGCGCCGCCCACCGCCGCAATTGCTCCCGGCGAGAGCCTTCCCAGGTGGTCACGCTCCAGTCGACGTCACCTGATTCAGCTTCCTTTTCGGACATCGTCCAGCCTCATGCGCAAGTACTCGATGTCGATCCGGTCCTGTGTGCGGCCGGCCCTTTCCTTCATTTTGATCAGCGTCGGGATCGAGACGAACCGGACGGGGATCGTGTCGTAGAGCGGCTTGAGCAGCGACCGCTCGTATTCCTGGTCGAACGGAAACGGTTCGCTCACGAAAACATCAACGGAGGTCTCGCGGTGCTCGTCGCTCCAGAAGTTCAGCACCTGCATGCCCTTGTCTCGTATCCAGCCCTCGCGCGTCTCGGCATCACCGAACTGTGCCGCCGTGACCGGTACGGATGGCTTGTAGCCGAGTGTCGCCAGCGACGAAAAAAACCGCTCGACATTGTCCGGTAAGAGCTGAATCACAAAATCCAGATCTTTCGTGTAGCGGAGATATCCGTGTGCGATGACTGCGGCTCCCCCCGCGATCAGATAGCGTACGCCTGCCTCGTTGAGCGCGCGGATGACGGACTCGAAGCTCCTCAGCTTCATGGCCTCTCCGGATCATTCGAATGGGTATGATACTTCTTCTGTGCGTGCATATACGAAGGGTTCACTCCGCTGCAGTTGGCTTCGCCGACCCGAGCGAGTGCGCTCTGCGGAGCAACTTGTCCAGGACGGCTTCGAAGCGCGCGCGTTCGGTATCAGTGAGCCCCTCGAGCAAAGCAGCCTCATAGCGTCTGGCGAGCGGGGTGATCTTGCTGTAGACGGCGCGGCCTCTTTTCGTCAGCTCGAGGATGGAGCGACGACGGTCGGCGTTAGCGAAGCTGCGTTTGATGCGGCCCGCGGCGAGCAGACGCGATACGGCGCGGCTTACGGCGACTTTGTCCATCGCGCCTCGCTCGGCGACTTCGCCGGCGGAGATACCGGAATACCGGCCCAGTATCGCCAGTACGCGCCACTCCGGCACCGATAGATGGAAGCGCTCGGCGTAGGCGCCGGCGATGGCGCTGCTGACGGTGTTCGAGAGCACGGACAGCCGGTAGGGTAGGAAATCTTCCAATTTCAGGGAGTTAACGTTTTTGCGGGGCATCGGCGTAACACGCGCTTTTGCAGTTGACTCTGTGGCTATTTATAATGGTTTCAAATGTAACTAACAAGGCATGGCGGGTTGAACCCCCTACAGGCATTGGCGGGTTGAAACCGTCGCCGTCCGATCAAAGTAATGGCGGGTTGAAACCCGCCCTGCGTGGCGCACGAACGCGCGTGGCGGGAGAACACTCATGGCAGATCAATATCCGAATCCAATGGGCACTGACGGCTTCGAGTTCGTCGAGTTCACCGCGCCGGAACCGAAGCAGCTCGACGAGCTGTTCCTCAAGCTCGGCTTCACGGCGATCGCGAAGCACCGGTCGAAGAACGTGGTTCTGCACCGCCAGGGCGACATCAACTTTCTCGTCAATGCGGAGCCTGGCAGCTTCGCGGCGGATTTCGCCGCCGAGCACGGGCCCTGCGCCTGCGGCTTCGCCATGCGCGTGACGGACGCGGAGAAGGCGCATCGCCTGGCGCGCGAAAAGGGTGCGGAGCCCTTTTCACGCAAGCCCGGGACCGTGCCGATCGATGCGCCGATGATTTCCGGTATCGGCGGCAGCATTCTCTACCTCGTCGATCGCTACAATGGCGCGTCGATTTACGAAGACGAATTCCAACCCTTTCCCGGCGCGGATCAGCATCCGAAAGGACTCGGTCTCACCGTGCTCGATCATCTGACGCATAACGTTCAGCGCGGCAACATGAACCAATGGGCGGGCTTCTACGAGCGCCTGTTCAACTTTCGTGAGATCCGCTACTTCGACATCAAGGGTGCGCGCACCGGCCTCTTCTCGCGGGCGATGACCAGCCCCGATGGCAAGGTGCGGATCCCGATCAATGAATCTAGCGATGACAAATCGCAGATCGCGGAATACCTCAAGCAGTACAAAGGCGAAGGGATTCAGCACATTGCTCTGTTCACCGACGATATCTACGCCACGGTCCAGGGCCTGCGTGAGAACCGGGTGGGATTTTTGGACGTGCCGGACACCTATTACGAAATGATCGACGAGCGCCTGCCGGGCCATGGCGAGGACATAGAGCGCATGCGCGCGAACCGCATCCTCGTCGATGGCGACCCGGAGACGAAGAAGCGCCTGCTGCTGCAGATATTCACTGAGACCAACATCGGGCCGATTTTCTTCGAGATCATTCAGCGCAAAGGCAACGAGGGCTTCGGCGAAGGAAATTTTCAGGCGTTGTTCGAATCCATCGAGCGCGATCAGCAGCGTCGCGGCGTGATCTGACATGAAAAAATGGATCTCCTTCCCGCGCGTCGAAGGACGTGCTTCGCGGCAGGCGCACGCGGACCTGCCGGAGGGCACCTATGAGCGCGAGCTCGGCAAGGAGGGTTTTTTCGGCCCGGCAACGCACATGTATCACAAGCGTCCGCCGACCGGTTGGACGAGCTTCGAAGGGCCGCTGAAACCTCGGGCGTTCGATACCGCGAAGTTGCATCCGAACGGTTCGTCTCCCTGGCAGGCGGCGCTGCTTTTGTCGAATCCACAGGTCAAGTTCCGCTACTGGGAGCTGCCCGGCGCGATGCCCGCGCTGGCGCGAAACAGCGACGGCGACGAGCTGATGTTCATTCATGAAGGTAACGGCGATCTCTATTGCGACTACGGACATCTGAAGATCCGCGACGGCGACTACATCATGCTGCCGCGCGGCACGCTGTGGCGCATCGAAAGTCACGAGTCCATCAAGGCGCTTCTGATCGAAGCAACCAATGACAGCTACCGGCTGCCCGACAGGGGTCTGGTCGGGCCGCACGCCATTTTCGATGAAGCCATGCTAGACGTGCCGAAGATCGACGAGGCGTTCGAGGCGCAGCAAACCGACGACGAGTGGCGCATCGAGGTCAAGCGGCGCGGCGAGATCACCAGCATCACGTACCCCTACAATCCGCTCGACGCCGTCGGCTGGCACGGCACGCTGCTGCCGGTGCGCATCAACTGGCGCGACCTGCGCCCTCTGATGAGCCACCGCTATCATCTGCCGCCCTCGGCGCACACGACGTTCGTTGCGAGCCGCTTCGTCATCTGCACCTTCGTGCCGCGGCCCTTCGAATCCGATGAGGGCGCCATCAAGGTGCCGTTCTTCCACAACAACGATGATTTCGACGAAGTCATTTTTTATCATCGCGGCGAGTTTTTCTCCCGTGACAACATTCACCCGGGCATGATCACATTGCACCCCTGCGGATTCACGCACGGCCCGCACCCGAAGGCGCTCGGGAACATGCTCAAGCAAGGCGGGCCGGGCACCAACGAGGTCGCAGTGATGATGGACAGCCGCGACGCGCTGGAGGTCGGTGACGCTGCCGGGGCTGTCGAATGGGCCGGCTACGTCGATTCCTGGCGGGCGTGAGCGCGTGCTGCGGCTTCATTCGTACTGGCGCAGCTCCTCGGCTTATCGCGTACGCATCGCACTGAATCTCAAAGGTCTCGAGTACGAGACGGTGCCGTTGCATCTGTTGCGCGACGGTGGCGAGCAGCTCGCGGCCGGCTACCTCGCACGCAACCCTCAGGGACTGGTGCCGCTGCTGGAGCACGATGGCGGCAATTTCACTCAGTCGCTGGCGATCATCGAGTATCTCGACGAGCTTTATGCCGAGGCGCCGCTTCTGCCGGCGACGCCCGCGGCGCGTGCGCGGGTGCGCGCGCTGGCGCATTTGATCGCGGATGACATCCAGCCGATCAACAATCTGCGGGTGCTGCAGTATCTGAAGCATGATCTCGGCGTCGATGACGCCGAGCGCGATGCCTGGTATGTGCATTGGGTCACGGCCGGTTTGACCGCATTCGAAAAGCTGCTTTCCGAAAATCCGGCGACCGGCGACTTCTGTCATGGCAACGCACCCGGTCTCGCCGATTTGTGCCTCGTGCCGCAGGTCTATAACGCGGAACGCTATCATTGTGACCTCGATGCCTGGCCGACGATCCGCCGCATCACTAGGGCCTGTCGAGCGCTCAGCGCATTCGAGCGCGCGGCTCCGGAGAATCAGCCCGACGCGGTGTAGGGCGCGGAAAATGGGGACATTCCTGATTTCCGTTCTGGAAATCAGGAATGTCCCCATTTTGCGGTATCGTAGGCGGCAAAGAACGGGGAGACCGCTTTGTCCGACGCGCTCGCTTCCGGCTTTTTCTGGGGGCCTTTGCTGATCCTGGGGCTGCTGACGCTCCTGTATCTGCGCGTGCCGCGTGTCATCGGGCTGCTCGTCGGCGCCGCGCTGCTGGTCCCGTTCACACTGTTCGCCGGCACTGCCTGGGTCGGCAAGGTCATCGTGTGGCTTGTCTTCCTTTCAGCGGCCGCCGTGCTCCTGTTGCCCGCATTGCGCAGACCGCTGTTCTCGGACCGTGCGCTGCGTGCTTACCGGGAGCATTTGCCGCGTTTATCCGATACTGAACGCGACGCGCTCGAAGCTGGCAGCGCCTGGTGGGAGCGCGCGTTTTTCAGCGGCAGGCCGGTCTGGTCACGGCTCCTGAAGGCATCACTGCCGGAGCTGACACAAGTGGAGCGCGACTTTCTCGCGGGTTCCGTGGAGACGCTTTGCGTCATGCTGGACGATCATGCGATCAACCGAGCGGGCGATTTGCCGGGCAGTGTCTGGGCGTTTCTGCGCCGCGAGCATTATTTCGGGCTCGTCATTCCGGTCGAGCACGGCGGCATGGGGTTCAGCGCGCACGGGTTGTCGGCAGTTGTACAAAAAATCGCCACCCGGAGCATTGCCGCCGCAGTGATCGTCATGGTGCCAAACTCCGCCGGTCCGGCACGGTTGATCCTGCGTTACGGTACGCTGGAGCAGAAGCAGCACAATCTGCCGCGGCTGGCTGCCGGCGAGGACATACCTTGCCTGGCGCTCACCGGTCCTGAGTCCGGCAGCGACGCAGCTTCGATGCCGGATGCCGGAATCATCTGTCGCGGCGATCCGGAGGGCGACGCGGAAGCGCTCGGCATCCGGCTCGATTTCAACAAGCGCTATATCACCCTGGCGCCGGTCGCGACGCTGCTCGTCGTGGCGTTCAAGGTTTTCGATCCTGACGGCCTGCTCGGCGACAGCGTCAAGCGCGGCATCACGCTCGCGCTCGTTCCTGCCGATGCGCCGGGCGTGATCTGCGGCGGCCGGCACGATCCGATGGGCGTCGGTTTCCCGAACGGGCCGGTGCGCGGCCACAATGTCTTCGTTCCGCTCGCGAACGTCATCGGCGGCGCGGAAGGCCTTGGCCACGGCTGGCGCATGCTCGTCGAGACGCTGATCGACGGCCGTGCGGTCTCGCTCCCCACGCTCAGCACGGCGACGGCAAAAGTCGCAAGCCGCGTGACTGGCGGCTACGCGCGCATCCGCTATCAATTCAAATCGCCCATCGGCCGGTTCGAAGGCGTGCAAGAGCCCCTCGCGCGCATCGCAGGACATACCTACGTACTCGACGCCCTGCGCCGGCTGTTGCTGCTCGCGCTCGCATCGGGCCGCCAGCCGACCGTCGCTGCTGCCGTGGCCAAATATAACTCGACGGCGCGTTGCCGCGACGTGCTCGTCGATGCCATGGACATCCATGCCGGCGCGGGCGTCTGTCTCGGCCCGCGCAATCTGATCGGCGAGTACAGCAAGTTTCCCTGGCTCGGCGCGACCGTCGAGGGTGCCAATATCCTGACCCGCAGCCTGCTCATTTACGGGCAGGGGGTGCTGCGCGGCCACCACTATCTGCATAGCGAAATCCAGGCTATGGCGCAATCGGACGGGGCCGAAGCATTCGATCGTATTTTCGTCAAGCACGTAGGCTTCACGATCAGCAACGGCGTGCGCACGATCGTGCTTGGTCTGACTGGCGGTTTTGTCGCGCGCACGCCGGCGAGACTTTGGAGGCTGCGGCGCTACTTTCGCCGGCTCGCGCGAATGAGCGCTGCGTTTGCCTTCGTCACCGACGTGCTTCTGCTCGAGCTCCGCCACAATTTCAAGGCGCACGGCCGTATTTCCGGACGCATGGCCGATGTCCTGAGCGAGCTTTTCCTGGCGGCCGCGGTGGTGAAGCGCTTCCATGACGACGGGCGTGACGAGCGCGATCGCCCGCTCGTGGAATGGGCGCTCCAGGAAGGGCTGTTCCGCATGCAGGAGGCATTGCAGGGCGTGATCGGCAATATGCGTCGCCGTTGGCTCGGCAGGATACTCGGCCTGTGCATATTCCCCTGGGGCCGACCATTCCGCCGCCCGTCGGACGCACTCGGGAGCACGCTCGCGAATATGCTGCTCGTGCCCTGCGCTGAGCGAGACCGCCTGACGGGCGGACTCTGCCTCACGCCTGGCGGACCGCTGGCAAGGCTCGAAGATGCGCTGCAACAAGTTATCGCCGTCGAGCCGCTCGAGAGAAAGCTTCGCAGTGGCGTGGAGCATGAGCTCGTCGCCAGCGCGCCCCTGGAGCAACGTCTCGCGCATGCGGCGGCGGCGCGGATTCTTACCGAAGAGGAGGCGGAACGCTTACGCAGCGCCGAAGCCGCACGCCTGGAGGCGCTGCGTGTCGATGAATTCGAAACCGATGACGTGACTCGCTCCTCCGCTGAGTCGAGTGTTCCATCCCTGCCATAAGACCGTCATTCCGGATTGACAAATGGCGCCTGTGACTCTATTTTATAGAGAACTCTATATGGAGAAACTCATGGCGAGGGTAAACGAAGATCTGGCGTTCATCCGGGCGGTAGTCGAGGGCAGCCGGCGCGCGGCGAGCGTCGATGCGATGCCGCTGATCGTCTGGGGGTTATTGACAGTCGCCGGAATCGCGCTCGTCTACACGGTGCCGTGGCTCGATTCGGTTTATTTCTGGCTCGCCGTTATCGGCCTGGCCTGGGCCTATACGCTGGTCCGGGCTGTGCGCCGCCGCCGCAGTGACACGGTAGCCTGGTTCGCTGGTCATGCCCTGGCCGTGCTGTGGCTGGCGACGCTGGCCGGGATGACTCTGGCGGGCTTTGTCGGTTACTTCTCCGGCAGTCTGCCGGCGGCCGCCATCACGCCGGTCATCGCTGCATTTTTCGGCATGGGCGTGACTGCCAGCGGCGCGCTCCTCGGCGGGCGCTGGATCGCATGGGTCGGCGGACTCTGGTGGCTGTCGGCCGCCATCATTTTTTATGCGCCGGCGCCAGCTCGACTCGCGATTTTCGGCGGCGCAGTGCTGCTCCTCCTCGTGGTGCCCGCACTTGTGATTCACAGGCGATGGCCGGCGGATGTCTGAGTCGTACGATTACCGCATCATCGACCCCGAGCTGCACTCGCGGATCCGGCTCGCCGCGATGGCCGTGCTCGCGAGCGCTGAATCCGCTGACTTCCGCTTTCTCAAGGAACAGACCGGCGCATCCGATGGCAATCTGGGTGCGCACATGAAGAAGCTCCGCGAGTGCGGCTACGTCGCGGAGAAAAAACGGTTTCTGAACGGCAAGCCGAACACCATGTTCCGTCTCACGGCCCGCGGGCGAAAGGCACTGACGGATTACCTCGATCACCTCGAACGCCTGGTCGGCAAACGCTGAGGAATGAGTATGCTTGTCAACCCCGAACAGCTATTCGCCTGGGCGGGCGCGCTCATCGCGCCCTGCTGGCTGCTCCTGGCGGCAAGCCTGTGGCTGCCGCGCCTGGAGCGAGCGACTCAGTGGCTGGCGAAGCTCGGTCTGCCGATCGTGTTCGGCGCACTTTATTCTGCCGCTCTGCAGTCGCATGTGCCGTTCGACGCCGGCGGTTTCGGCAGCCTGTCCTCGGTGCGCGCATTGTTCCAGAACGACTGCTTCTGCTGGCCGGCTGGATCCATTATCTGCTGTTCGATTTTTTCGTCGGCGCATGGATCGTGGCCGCCAGCGCGGCGTCACGGGTGCCACGGCTGCTCGTTATCGCATGTCTGTCCGGGTGTTTCCTGGCGGGTCCCATCGGCTTGCTGGCATACGTCCTGATACGTATCGGCAATCGCCTCTGGCCCGGAGAGCCACAGCTCGCATGAAGCTGTACGCGCGTTTGGACGAGCGTAACGCCATCCTGGCCAGGGCGGGTTTCGTGTGTCTGGCAATCTTCCCGGTGCTGGTCCTGCTCATGTTGCTCGATGACAGGCTGCTGACCGGCGTGAACATCTGGCTGAAGCCCTCCAAGTTCGCCCTGTCGATCGGCGTTTACCTGTGGACGATGGCCTGGTTGTTCAGCGAACTGCGCCGGCGAAAATGGCTGCTGACATCGCTGGCGCTGGCCATTGCGGCCGCGATGCTGATCGAGCAATCCCTGATCACCCTGCAGGCGGCGCGCGGCACGACTTCCCACTTCAATGTCAGCACCCCGTTCGACGCGACAGTCTTCAGTCTCATGGGTATGGGTGTCGCAGTGAACTCGAGCGCCGCAGCCGTGGTTCTGCTGCTGTTCTGCTTCGAGCGTGACGGCGAGCGCCCCGGCTATATGTGGGGCATCCGCTCCGGCCTCATGCTGTTTCTGCTCGGCAGTCTGGAGGGCTTCGCCATGATTCAGAATGCCGCGCACACGGTCGGATCTCCCGACGGCGGACCGGGCATCGCCTTGCTCAACTGGAGCACGTCGGCCGGCGATCTCAGAATCGCCCATTTCGTGGGCATTCACGCCATTCAGGTGCTGCCGTTCCTCGGCTATCTTGTCGACCGCAGCCCGGCTTCTGTGACCACCCGGAGGCTGGCGGTCTCCATTGCGGCTTTTGCATACGCCGTGCTGGGAACACTTACTTATCAGCAGGCTTTATTGGGGAAGCCGGCTTTCTTTTAGCGGTGACATCGTGAACGAAACGAATCCGGCGCCTGGCACTTGTTTCAATTGCTATAGCGCACGCGCCTCCCGCAGCAACTCCGCCCACATGCCCGCGGACAATTCCGCATCGGCTCTCGTTTCATGATTCCTCCATCATCCGCTCGTATGTTGTGATTACGATTTCCTCGCCCTGCTCCACGCGATCCAACAGGCGCGCGAGGTGGGTCTTCGCCTCGAAAGAGACGCGGTGATCCTGTTGCCGTGCTCGTGCCCGCCAGGCGCGTCAGTGACAGGCAGAGGATGCGCGCGCTGATCGACGAGCTGAAGTCGAGGCGGAAAGGTAAGGACAGGGGTCGTTCTGTCGGCGGCTCTGTTCGGGAACTGATCGATGCCGGTCGTCAAAGCCGGGAGTAGCGAAAAGGGCACCGTGCTCGATTTGTTCCGTCACGTTGCCGTGGTACCTGGAAGACGAGCGAACCGAATTTACCGACAGCCTGCTGGTCTCGCTTGCCGATATCGAAGCGTGGGTGCCCGCGCTCTGGCGGATCGAGTTTACCAATGCATTGTTGACGGCCATGAGGCGCGGCCGCATAGATGAAGACTGGTTTGCGGAAAGCATTGAACACGCTGAGCGGCTGGGGCTAAGGATCGACGACACGCCGGTTGCGTTGTCGCGCATATCGAAGCTCGCATTCGCCGGCAATCTGACCGCCTATGACGCCGCCTATCTGGAATTGGCCGGCCGCAGGCGTTTGCGTCTTGCCACCAGTGACAAAGAGCTCCGACGTGCAGCTTCGGAAATTGGGGTCAAACTTGTCGACTAACCTGGAGCGAGCGCGATCGTGAGTACTACGTGTATCAGCTTTTCGGATTTCGCCGGGATCCACGGTTCTACGCCTTGAAGGGAGCGCTGGCGCGGGTTTGCGTTCTGGATCCCGTTCAGTTCAGGGCACGGGTCCGCGCGGTCGATTGAACCCGGGTCGATTCCCGTCTCGCCGCGTCACGGCAGGTGTGGCCGGGCCAGATAGTCGCGCGACTGCATTTCCTGCAGCCTGCTGAGGGTACGGCGGTATTCGAAGCCGAGCCGTTCTCCCCGGTAAAGCTCAGCGGCCGGGGCGGCGGCGGACACAATCAGCTTAACGTTGCGATCATAGAACTCGTCGACCAGGGTGATGAAGCGCCGCGCCTCGTTGTCGCGCGTCTCGTCGAGCAGAGGGATATTCGACACCAACACGGTCTGGAAGCAGCGCGCGATTTCGATGTAGTCGGCCGGCCCGCGCGGTCCGCCGCACAGATGCGCAAACTCGAACCAGACCACACCATCGGCGCGGCGGCGCGCCGGGATCGCCCGGCCTTCGATTTCAAGCGCGTGATCACGTTTACCTGGCTCCGGCGCTATACGCTCGAACGCGTCCTCGAGCCCGGCGTCCGCCAGAACGTCGAGCGGCGAATGGTAAATCTCGGCCTTTTCGAGCACACGGAACCGGTAATCGTCCGTGCCGGTGAGATGCAGCGTCGTCGTATGCGCCTGGATGTCGGCGATCGCCGGGAGAAAGCGCTGGCGTTGCAGGCCGTCCTTATACAGGTCCTCCGGCGGCATGTTCGAGGTGGCGACGAGCGTGACGCCGCGGCGGAACAGGGCGTCGAATAAAGTGCCGAGAAGCATCGCATCGGCGATGTCGGAGACATGGAACTCGTCGAAGCAAACGATGCGCGTTTCGGCGGCGATGCGCGAAGCAACCGCCTCGAGCGGATCGGCCTGGTCGTCGAGCCGGGCCAGCTCATGATGAACGGCCTGCATGAAACGATGGAAGTGTCGCCTTCGCTTGTCCTCGAACGGCAGACAATCGAAGAACAGGTCCATGAGCCAGGTCTTGCCGCGGCCGACGCCGCCCCACAGATAGAGGCCGCGCACGGGTGTCCGTTCAACGTCCCGGAATCCCAGCCTGCGCTTGAGTTGCTGCAATCGTCCGAACGCGGACTTCCGCTCG